>QKDG01000080.1 GCA_003246805.1 Clostridia bacterium
GATAGAAAATAAAGCAGAAACTGAAGTAGCTTTTTTTGGAGGAAGTTTTACGGCAATTGAAAAAAGCTATATGATTTCGTTACTTGAATGCGTGCAGGAGTTTATCGGAATTGGTAAGTTCAAGGGGATACGAATTTCAACACGTCCAGACTGTATAGACCAGGATATCCTCACCCTTTTAAAGAAATATAACGTTACTGCTATTGAGCTTGGTGCACAAAGCATGGATAATTATATTCTTGAACAAAACGACCGTGGCCACACAGCACAGGATATTATCAATTCTTCTGATTTAATTAAAAGCAATGGCTTTGAGCTTGGCTTACAGATGATGATAGGCTTATATAAATCCACGCCTGATATTGATATAAATACAGCAGAAGAAATAATTAAGCTCAATCCTGATACAGTAAGAATTTATCCTGTTGTAGTTTTAGAGAATACAAGGCTTGGTGAATTATATAAAAATGGTGAATACAAGCCCTACTCTATTGAAACGGGCGTTGAAATTTCTACAAGGTTGATTGAGATGTTTGAGGATAAAGGAATACGAATAATTAAACTTGGGCTTCACGCATCTGAATTAGTCGAGGGGGAAATGCTGGGTGGGTTATATCATCCTGCTTTCAGGGAACTTTGCGACAATAAAATTTTCTATAACAAAATATACGATGCCGTAAAAAAATCAAAGTATAAAAGCTGTACAGTTTTAGTACCAAAAAATTCAGTCAGCAAAGCAACAGGGCAGAATAAATGCAATATAAAAAAGCTAAAAGAACAAGGCTATGACATAAAAATAAAGCCTTCTGACTTTATTGAAAATTATGATATAATGATTATTGAGGAGGAAGCCACTTGTATTTAAAATCATTAGAGCTACAAGGTTTTAAATCTTTTCCCGACAAAGTAAAGCTTGATTTTGATAAAGGCTTGACAGCAGTTGTCGGGCCTAATGGCAGCGGAAAAAGCAATATTGCTGATGCTGTGAGATGGGTTCTGGGTGAGCAATCCACAAAAAATCTTCGTGGTGGCAAAATGGAGGATGTTATTTTTGCAGGAACACAAGCACGGAAAGAAGTCGGCTTTGCTCAGGTTACTTTGAATATTGACAATACATCAAGAGAATTGATGTATGATAATGATATAGTCAGTATAACAAGAAAGCTTTATAGAAGTGGCGAAAGTGATTATATTATAAACGGCAAGAATGTTCGCTTAAAGGACGTTGTTGAGATGTTTATGGATACGGGGCTTGGACGTGACGGATATTCAATTATCGGCCAGGGAAGAGTAGCCGATATTGTCAGCAGCAAAAGTGCTGAAAGGCGAGAGATTTTTGAAGAAGCAGCAGGTATTTCAAAATTCCGTTATAAAAAAGAAGAAGCTCAGCGAAGATTATGTGCCGCTCAGGATAACATCCTAAGGCTAAGGGATATTATTGCTGAGCTTGAAATGCGTGTTGAGCCTTTGAAGATTCAGTCAGAAAAAGCAAAGCAATTTCTGGAATATTCAGAAAATAAAAAGAAGTTAGAGCTTACAATTTGGATGAATAAACTAAGCTCAATAAAAGAAAACATAAACAGCTTTGAAGAAAACTATCTTATCAAAACCTCAGAATACGAAAGCAAAGAAAATGAAATAGAAGAAATTGAAGAAGCCATCGAATCAGCCTACAAAAATATGCAGCAGAGCAGTATGCTAATTGAAAAATTAAGGGGAGATTTAACTGAGATTGAAAAACAAAAATCTCAGGAAAACGCAGAAATTGCTGTGCTTGAAAATGATATTATCCATCTTAACAATCTGATAATGTCACTTGACGAAAAGATTGAAAAATCAAAGCTTACAGCAGGTGAAAACAAACTTCTTTTAGAAGAAAGCAATCAGCTTTTTGAAAGCCTTAATGAGCAGGAATTAGCAAATAATGAAATGATTGCTCAAATAGAAAACGAGTTTGCAACGTTAAGCATTGAATCAGGAGAAGCAGATAAGGAATTTAATGAGAAAAACGATGAGCTTAATAAGCTTTACATAAAAAAATCAGAGCTTAGCTTTAAAGTGCAATCCTCGCAGGCGAATATTGTTGAGATTGAGGAGCAGATTTCTGCCTTAACAAAAGAAAAAACCGATATTCAGGAAAGCTGTGACAAAATAGTCACCGAAAAAAACGCTCTTTTTGCATCCTGCCAGGAAATTGATGAAGCTTTAACTGAAAACAATAACAAGCTGAGCGGTTATATAAAGCTGCTTGAAAAAAAGAACGAGCAACTGGCTGAACATAAAAAAGAGCATACATCTCTTGAATTTAAAATAAGAGAAATGGCACAGAAAAAGCATTTTCTGACTGACCTTGACAATAATATGGAAGGTTTCAGCAACAGTGTAAAAGAAGTTATCAAGGCTGGCCAGATAGGCAGAATTAATGGAATACATGGCACAGTAGGGCAGCTCATCAAGGCTGAAAATAAGTTCAGCATTGCTATTGAAACTGCACTTGGTGCAGCAATGCAAAATGTAATTGTTGAAAATGAAGATACAGCAAAAAGATGTATCAGGCTTTTAAAGGAAAATAATTCAGGCCGTGCAACCTTTTTGCCTATAACATCTGTAAAGGGCAATGTTCTAAACGAAAAAAATCTTGAAAAACAGGATGGCTTTATTTCTGTTGCTGCTGATATTGTTTCGGTTGATAAAAAATACAGCGGGATAATCAATTCGCTTTTAGGAAGAATTGTAATTGCAGAGAATTTAAGCCTTGCCACACTGATTTCAAAAAAATATGGATACAGATTTAGGGTTGTAACTCTTGACGGTCAGGTAATAAACGCAGGCGGTTCTTTTACGGGGGGAAGTATCTCAAAAACAACGGGTGTTCTTACCAGAAAAAATGAGATAGAAAATATCAAGCGAGATATGTTTAACTTTGCTCAGAATTATAAGGATTTAGAGGAAAAGGTTATTCAGTATCAGGCAGAGGCCGACAAGCTTAATATTGATGTTGAAGGTTTAAGGCAAACTGTTGCTACCGTAAATTCTGATAAAATTCGCTTTGATTCAGAGTATAAATATTTATGTGCCAATTCTGAGCAGATGTCACAAAAGCTTGAAGGCATAAGCAACAGTTTGTCTTCACTAAGTGAAAAGATAGCAAATCAAAAATCTGTTTTTGAAACATCAACAACACAGTTGCAGGAATGCGAAAGCCGTATTGCTGAGATTGAAGAGCATATCACACAGCAGCAGGCAGTCATCAGTGAATTTCATAATAAAAGGGCATCTATGTCTGAACAGCTATCAGCATTAAAATTCAGGCAGATTGAGCTTAAAAAGGACATACAGGCTTGCCAAAACAGCATTGAACAGCTCAACAAATCAATTGCCGAAAACGATACAGGTTCGGATATTATCATCAGGCAGATTGATGAAACAAAGCTTACTATTGAGCAAAAGCAGGATATTATTACTTCAAAAAAATCTATGATTGTTAAATTTGAGAAAGAAACAGCCTCAATAACTGAGAGCATTAAGCAACAGCAGGAAAATCATCAGCAATTTGAATCAAAGGCAACAGAAAACAGGAATTTGCAAAGGATAAAGGGCGACGAAAAGGAATTGCTCTCTAAAGAAATTGCTAAGCTTGGCGAACGTAAAGTATCAATTCAGAGGGAGTATGATACAATAATTGCAGAAATGTGGGAGCAGTATCAGCTTTCTCGTTCTGAGGCTGCTGCATTTGTTATTGAAGTTGACGACATCAATTCAGCACAAAGGCAACTGAATGATTTTAAAGGTAAAATCAAGAACCTTGGAAACGTCAACGTTTCAGCTATTGAAGAATATGAAGAAGTATCAGAAAGATATGAGTTCTTATCAAAGCAAATGAAGGATGTCGAAAGTTCAAAGGCAGAGCTTGAAGCGCTTATCAAGGACTTGACTTATAATATGAAGAAAATGTTCAGTGAAAGCTTTGAAGAAATCAATAACAATTTCAAGAGTATTTTTGTTGAGCTTTTTGGTGGCGGAACAGCCGAGCTTGTTCTGACAGACCCTGAGAATATTCTTGAATCGGGTATAGAAATAATTGTTGCTCCTCCGGGCAAAGTAATAAAAAGCCTCAGTTTGCTATCAGGCGGTGAGCAGGCATTTATAGCTATTGCTATTTATTTCTCAATTTTAAAGCTTCGCCCTTCACCGTTTTGTATTCTTGACGAGATTGAGGCGGCTCTTGATGATGTAAACGTTGCAAAATATGCGGCGTATTTGAGAAATTTCACAGATACCACACAATTTATTCTCGTAACACACAGGCGGGGAACAATGGAAGAGGCAGATGTACTGTATGGTGTTACAATGCAGCAAAAGGGTATATCAAAGCTTCTCAAAATGGATAACAGGCAAACTGTAAATGTAGTTTGATAGGAGAGTTTTATGGGTATTTTTGAAAAGCTCAGGCAGGGCTTAAAAAAAACAAAGGATTCAATGATTGGTGGAATTGAGGGGATACTTAATTCTTTCACCAAAATAGATGATGAGCTTTTTGAAGAGCTTGAAGAAACCTTGATTCTAAGCGACATAGGTGTAAATACAGCAGTAAAAATCTGCGACAGTTTAAGAGAAAAGGTTAAAAAAACAGGCGAAAAAAATCCTGAAAACATTAAAAACATGATTAAGGAAATAATGGTTGAAATGCTTGGCGAGGATAAGCCCCTTGACTTATCTACAACACCATCTGTAATACTTGTAATAGGGGTAAACGGTGTCGGAAAAACCACTACTATCGGCAAGCTTTCATATCAGCTTAAAAGCGAGGGGAAAAAGGTGCTTGTTGCAGCGGCTGATACATTCAGGGCGGCGGCAATTGACCAGTTACAGGTATGGACAGACAGGGCGGGGGTAGATTTGATTAAGCACAGTGAGGGTTCAGACCCTGCTGCCGTCGTGTTTGACGCTGTTACCGCAGCAAAGGCAAGAAAAGTTGATGTGGTCATCTGTGATACTGCGGGAAGACTTCACAACAAAAAAAATCTTATGGACGAGCTTAAAAAAATAGCAAGGATAGTAAACACTCAGGCCGAAGGTTGCTCTCTTGAAGTTTTGCTTGCGCTTGATGCAACAACAGGGCAGAACGCTGTTAATCAGGCAAAGCAGTTTAAAGAGGTTGCAGATATAACTGGAATAATTCTTACAAAGCTTGATGGAACGGCAAAAGGCGGAATAATAATTTCTATAACAGAGGATTTAAAAATTCCTGTTAAAATCGTCACTGTGGGTGAAAAAATTGATGATATACAGCCATTTAACAACAAGGACTTTGTTAATGCGCTGTTTGGTGAATAGGTGCGGTATGAAAGTAATAATTGCGTCCAATAATAAAGGCAAAATAAAGGAAATGACAAATATTTTAAGCCCATTCGGGTTTGAGGTTATTTCGCAGTCTGATGCAGGATTCAGCATTGAAGTTGACGAAACAGGTTCAACCTTTGAGGAAAATTCGGCTTTAAAAGCAATGGCAATTTTTGATATGAGCAAAAACTGCGTTATTGCAGATGACAGTGGCTTAGAGGTTGATTTTTTAGGAAAAGCACCCGGAGTATATTCAGCACGATATGCCGGTGAAAACGCAACAGATAAGCAAAGATA
>QKDG01000112.1 GCA_003246805.1 Clostridia bacterium
AAGCATAACAGCACAACAAAAGCCAATACCCTTTTAAACAAACGCTCACCTTGCATTTTTACCCCCCCAGACTCACACTTTAAGGTGCTTGCGTGTACTTGAAACAGTACCAAAAACACCAAGAACAACACCTGCAACCAGATAGCTTAAAGCAACGTAGCCGAAAATCTGGTTGAAGGGAACCAATGAAGAGCTGCCAAGAAAAGTTTTTATAGATATATTTGAAGATAAGGTGTTAAACATAGCATTATAAACATACTGTGTAATCAAAAAGGCACCGCCGGCAGAAAGAACCCCAAGTACCATACCCTCAATGAAAAACGGAAATCTGATAAAGTTGTTTGTTGCGCCAACATATTTCATGATATTAATTTCTTTTCTTCTTGCAAAAACACTCGAACGCGTGGTATTAGCAACAATTACTATACAAATAAATGCAAGTGAGAAAAGCAAAATGGATGAAATTAGCGTGCCTATTGACCGCAAATTGACAAGCAGGTCGGCAAAATCAGTAGGAACCTTTACCGTTTCAACTCCCGCAAGGGATGCTATCGAGTCAGTTGTTTTTGTCATTAACGAAATGTCAGATACTCTGAGCTTATATGTATCAGGCAAAGGATTTGAATCAGAGTACTGAAAAAGTGACTGCTCCTCGGGGGACATATTCTCAGTCATCTGCTTCCATGCATCATCCTTAGCAAAGAAGACAACATCGGAAATGTTTGATGTTGTTTTTAAACTGTTACCAAGTGCATTAATCTGATCTTCGGTCGCATTTTTATCAATGACAACAACAACCTCGTTCTTTGCTTCAATATTACCGATAATTCTGTCGACATTATATGTAGTTAAAAGAGAAAGCCCAATCATCAGCAAAGATACAAGCATAATGCAAAAAGACGCAAAGGACATAAATTTGTTTTTGAAAATACCGTTTACGCCCTGCTTTAAAAGATAATTAAAACTGTTTAACTTCATTACTGCCTCCTACTATTTCATCAAAGGCAATAGTGCCACCGTTAATATTAATAATTCTTCCGCCAAAATGCTTGACAAGGTTATGCTCGTGAGTAACCATAAGTACCGTTGTGCCACAGGCATTTATGCCTTTAAAAAGCTCGACAATTTCAAAGGATAACGCAGGGTCAATATTCCCGGTAGGCTCGTCCGCTATGATAAGGTCAGGGTCGTTAACCAAAGCCCTTGCAAGAGCAACACGCTGCTGCTCACCACCAGAAAGCTCATCAGGATATTTTTTTGCCTTGTGTGATAATCCGACAAGGCTGATAACATAAGGAACTCTGCTCCTTATGTATTTTAAAGGGGCATCAATTACCCTTAAAACAAAGGCAATATTATCATATACCGTCATAGTAGGAATAAGTCTGAAATCCTGGAAAACCACACCGATAGTACGGCGCAGCTTAGGGACCTTACTCCTTTTCAGCTTTTTTAAATTAAAACCGTTTACATGAACCTCACCCGAGGTCGCCGCAACTTCATTAAGAAGAAGCTTTATCATTGTGCTTTTGCCTGCCCCAGAGCAGCCGACAATAAAAGCAAATTCACCGTCATTGATTTTTAGATTGACATCTGTCAGGGCATTAACACCACCCGGATAGGTAACGCTGACATCTTTAAGCTCAATCATTTAATTACACCGCCTTTTTCAGAATTTTTATGCACTCAGGCGACGTATCCGGAAATCCTAAAACTTAACCGGATTTGCAGACAGGTATTTTTTAACCATAAGTGCAATTTTAAAAACAATAGCATGGTCAAATTCACGAAGGTCAAGTCCTGTCAATTTCTTAATCTTTTCAAGTCTGTAAACAAGGGTGTTTCTGTGAACGAAAAGCTTTCTTGATGTTTCAGAAACATTCAGATTGTTTTCAAAGAATTTTTGTATAGTAAATAGTGTTTCGTGGTCAAGAGATTCGATAGAGCCTTTTTTGAAAACCTCACGTAAAAATGTGTCACACAATGTTGTTGGAAGATGATAAATCAAACGCGCAATACCAAGATTCTCATAAGAAACAATAATTTTATCGGTGTCAAAAACCTTCCCTACTTCAAGAGCTATCTGAGCCTCTTTAAAAGAACGGGCAATATCCTTGATATTGTCAACGACAGTACCGATACCGACATTGATTCTCGCATAAAATTCACTGCTTAGAGTGTCAGAAATAGAGCGAGCAAGCTTTTCAAGGTCTTTTGAAGAAATGTTAGCCTTAACTTCTTTAACAAGCACAATGTCAGAATCGTTGATATTGAATACAAAGTCCTTGTTTTTGTCAGGGAAAAGATTCTGGATAACATCAAAAGATGACACATCGTTTGCCGATACACTTCTTATTAAAAGAATAACACGGCTTGTCTCAGTGTTAAAATGAAGTTCCCTTGCCTTGATAGCAACATCACCAGGCAAAACATTATCAAGAACAATGTTTTTAATAAAGTTATTTCTGTCATACTTTTCATCATAATACTGCTTGATGCTTGAAAGAGTGATAGACAAAATACTTGCATATTTTGCAGCAACTTCATCAGTGCCCTCAACGAAAACCGCATAATCCGGCTTGATGTGTGAGCCAAATGGCTTATAAGTGTAACCATCTCTTACAAAAATATCATGGGAATCATTTAAATCAAGTGAAACAAATTCGTTAGTCGAACCGATTTTGGATAAATCACTGCACGCTATTATAGAGGCAGCTTCATCAATTACACCGATAATGCAATCAATAGTATCCCTCATCTGGTGCACTACGCTTTGAAATAATCTGTTGGACATTGTTATCCCCTCTTCTTGCATAATATATTTAACAAATATTTGCTAATTAATATTATAATACATAATATTTGCTTGTTTTGCAAGATTTTAAACACACATTTATATAATTTTTTATAAGAAAAAGGCTAAAATTAATAATATCATTCAACCTATTACAAATTGTAACATATTCTGACGCTAATTGTTTGAACAAAAGATTAACAATATCAGAAAAGATAGAAGTTTTGAAATATAATTATTAATTTATATAAAATAAGGCAATAATTTGAAAGATAAAATCAAAAATAATTAAAATATATTACAATTTAATTACAAATAAAAAAGAGCGTATATTATTACGCTCTCAGCTATATAAGCAAATGGTTCTATCTTGCGTCCTCGCTGAATCCGCTCTCAACAAGTTCTATCAACCCATCAACAGCAAGCTGTTCGTCAGCGCCATCAGCAATTACGCGGATAGTTGTTCCACCAACAATACCAAGTGATAATATACCTAAAAGGCTTTTTGCATTTACTCTGCGGTCTTCCTTTTCAATCCATATTGAAGCCTTGAATTCATTAGCTTTTTGTATAAAAAAAGTTGCAGGGCGCGCATGCAAACCAACTTGGTTTTCTACTGTTACATCTTTAACGTACATAATAAAACTCTCCAATCATATCAGGTGTTAGAAAACAAAATAATTTAAACTTATTATACAAGTTATCATTTAGATAGTCAACTTAAAAGTAACATCAAGGGGATACAAAAGGGTTAAATCTGCTATTTGATGATTAGCGCACGGATAAACAGCCGGCTATTTGTGCAACATTACTATAAGTTTTTAGCATTTATGATAAAAGTATCTAAATCTTAATTCATTATATGAAGATAATCACAATTTGTTGTTTGATTTTTTTAGTTGTTCAACTATGTCTTTCTCATTTTCAGATAAATTATTATAATTTAACAAATCAGGCCGTTTTTTCAGGGTGTTTTCAAGGGATTTTTCAAGCCGCCATTTTTTAATATTTGCATGATGGCCAGACAACAATACTTCTGGTACCTTCATGCCCTCCCATTCTTCTGGTCGGGTATACTGCGGGTATTCAAGAAGTCCGTTAAAATGGCTCTCATCCTCATAGCAATCTGCCTTTGATAAAACGCCGTCAAGCATTCTCACTATTGCATCAACCAAAACAAGAGCAGGAAGTTCCCCGCCTGTCAGCACATAGTCACCGATTGAGATTTCTTCATCAACTATTTTGTGAATAACTCTGTCGTCTACCCCTTCATAATGCCCACACAAAATAAATATACTGTCCTTTTGTGAAAGCTCAACAACCTTGCTTTGCCGTAGTGGTGTGCCCTGAGGGGACATGTATATGGTATACGGCTTCTCTCTCCCATTAGTGACGCTGTTAAAGCAGTTATATATTGGCTGTGCCTGCATCAGCATCCCCTGCCGCTCGCTGTATGGTGTATCGTCAACACGCCTGTGCTTATCCTCGGTATAGTCCCTTATATTGTGGCAGTTTACAGTAAAAATCTCTTTGTTCCTTGCTCTGCCTACAATACTCTCGGATAAATAAACCTCGCACATATCAGGGAACAGGGTTGCTATATCAATCCTCATCTTCAAAAAGTCCTTTCAAAGGCCGGATATACATAGCCTGTTCAGCAACATCCGTTTTGATTACAACATCAGGAATAGCCGGAACATAAAGCATTTTACCGCTCTCTGTTTTAATATGATAAACATCATTCGCACCTGTTTCTGTTACATCACTCAGCTTTCCATAGCATTTTCCCGTATCATTATCAATAACATCCATGCCTATCAAGTCCTGAATAAAATAGCAACCCTCATCAAGAGAAACATCATCACGATTGATGAACAAAATCTGATTTCGTAACAAAACAGCCTGCTCGGGCGTGTCAATCCCTTCAATTTTAAGTATTGCCATGTTTTTAATTGTTTTTGCACTATCGATAATAATTTTTTTACTTCCGTTATTTATATAAAAATCATCAAATTCACATAGAAATTCGGGGCTGTCGCACCAGGGCTGAACCTTGACTTCGCCCTTTATTCCATGGGTTGAAACTATTTTCCCTATTTCAAGATATTGCTTCAAGAAAAAATCCCCTTTTTATAGAATTATTTTTTTAAACGTTTACCACTTACTGAATTAACTTCAAGCATTAAAATAGTAACAGCATCGACGTATTTTTTATTAAAAGAAAAATCGCTTTTATCTGAATACTTTTTCATGATATAAGACAAAGCAGATTCCTTGTCATCTCTGACAATTTCTACAACGCCTTTTCCGATTACGCTTTCATATTCCATTGTATAATCACAAGCATTTTCGCCCGTTATCAGCTTGTGATGGCAGTCCATTTCAAAGCAAGCGTGGGGGTTTTTACTAATAAGCTCAAGCTTCTTCCCCTCATTTGCGCAATGAAAGTATAAAAACAACCTGTTGTCTATATAGTTGTATCCAAAATTCATAGGAATAATATAAGGGTATCCATCATCAAACAAAGCAAGCCTGCAAGTGTC
>QKDG01000067.1 GCA_003246805.1 Clostridia bacterium
AATGCAACGGGAATATGCCCTGCCATCTGAAGCCTTTTCATAACAACAAGCTGCAAGAAATGCCCGACGTGAAGACTGTCGGCAGTTGCATCAAAGCCTATATAGAATTTTACTCCTTTTTTTGTATCAAGAAGCTCCTTGATTTTTTCTTCGTTTGTTGTTTGTGCAATCAGGCCACGCCTTTTAAGTTCTTCAAAAATAGTCATTTCAATTCTCCTTCAAATAAAAATCCTCTGATAAGCATAGCTTATCAGAGGACGATTTAACAAATAATTGTTACCCCGTGGTACCACCTCGATTTACTGAACACGTAAGTATCCAGCCTTATAAGGCACTATAACGGGTGCAACCGTATATTCCTACTATGTTGTTCAGAATATAAGCTCAAAGATGTATTCGCATCAGATATAATACCTTTTTCCAGCAACCAAAGGCTCTCTTAAATTATATGATAATGCTACTTCTTCTCGTCACAGCTTTTGTATTATGGTATCATAAATGTTTGCTACTGTCAATACTTATTACTTTTTAGCTGACAATAACAGCTCCTCAGCGCTTTTAAGCATTGTTTCATTGATATTTGTTCCACCCATTATTCTCGCTATTTCACTCTTTCGTTCATCAAATGAAAGCTCATTAACTTTTGTAACAGTTGAGTTATCCACTACATTCTTCTCGATATAAAGATGCGTATCAGCCATTACTGCAATCTGCGCCAGATGGGTAACGCACAGAACCTGCCTGTTCTTTGAAATTTGCGATAATTTTATGCCTATTTTCTGTGCCGCTCTTCCGCTGACGCCTGTATCAATTTCATCAAAAATCAGCGTGGGAATATCATCTTTATCAGCAAGCACATTTTTTAATGCAAGCATAATTCTTGAAAGCTCACCGCCTGACGCAATTTTAGAAATAGGCTTTGGCGGCTCACCAATATTTGAGGAAATCAAAAGCTCAATATTATCCATGCCATTAATAGTCAACTTGCCTTTTTCGTGAGATACCGCCAGCTTTACATTTGGCATATCAAGGAATGTAAGCTCATCTGTGACCTTATTTATAAATTTCTCTGATGCTTCTTCCCTTAGCTTTGATAAAGCCTTGGCTTTTATTGTTACATCATTCAAAAGCTCAGCTTTTTTAACTTTTAAAATTTCAATTTCATTGTCATTATCTTCAAGATGTTCCTTTTCTGCAACAAATATATTGTAGTTAGTTAATACATCACTAAGCTCCGGGCCGTATTTTCTCTTTATTTTATTAATCTGCTCTCTCCTGTTCGAAATATAATCAAACCGTTCGGGAGAAATATTTGTTTTTGAAATTATATGTGAAATTTCTGCTGCGATATCATCAATTTCAATACTTGCTGCCTTTAACCGTTGCATAATATCATCAAGCTGCGGCATAAGCTCTTTTATATAGTTAATCTGCTCTGCTGCATTGTCGGTTATGACAATTGAGCCATCAAAATCATCGTTTCCGCTTAAAAAATTGTATGCGTTGTTTAAGCCCTCAAACAGCTTTACTGAATTTTTTGAAATCAAATATTCATCTTCGATAAGAGAATCCTCTTCTTCATCAATATCGAGCGCTTCAATTTCAGTGATTTTATCATTTAGCTCAGATAATCTGTAAGCCTTTTCGTTTTCATTTATTGTAAGCTTGTTAATTTCCCTTGCTGTTTCCTGTAACATTTTGAAGCAGTTCTGATAATCTGCCAATGCAATTTCAATTTCTCCAAAGCTGTCAAGTATTTCAATATGCTTTTCACTTTTTAACAATATCTGGCTGTCATGCTGACCGTGAATGTTAATAAGTGATTCCCCGATTTCTTTAAGAATTGATACAGTAACAGGGCGTGAATTTATCCTTGCTACGCTTCCGCCATCTGCAAAAATCTCCCTCGAAACAATTATTTCATCATTATCATATGTAATGCCAGAATCATTAAGCTTGTCCTTCGTTGATTTTGTAATGCTTACAAATAAGGCTGAAACAACTGCCTTGTCACAGCCGGAGCGAACAATATCCTTTGTTGTTCGCTGCCCTAAAACCGCATTTATTCCGTTAATAAGTATAGATTTCCCCGCACCCGTCTCACCTGTAAAAACATTAAGATTGTTATTAAAAGTAATTGTAGCTTTTTTAATTACCGCAAGATTTTCAATATACAATTCCTTTAACATATCATCACCTACTTATTAATAAGGTTGTTTAGATTTTTTACCAGATTTACTGAATCTTCTTCTGATTTCATTAGTACAAAAATCGTATCGTCCCCTGCAATTGTGCCAACTATATTAGAAAAATCCGCATTATCTATTTTTGCACAAACAGCCATTGCCATTCCTGTATGGCATTTTATAACAACGGTATTTATTGCGTAATCAATTGAAGCAACGGATTCCCTCAGTAAAGATATCAGTGAGGAAAGCGGGCTTTTTTCTTTAAGATTAGCCGGAACAGCATACTTATAGCTGCCACTATTTGACAAAGTTTTTATCAGCTTTAATTCCTTGATATCTCTTGAAACAGTGGCCTGTGTTACATCAAAGCCTGAATTCTGCAATTCAAGCTGCAAAGTCTCCTGCGTGTCGATATCGTTATTTTCGATAATTTCAAGAATTTTAATCTGCCTTTTTGTTTTCATTTCAACTAACCCTCAACTTCACTTTTTAATGGTTGCATAAATTTTTTATTAACCGAATTATAAAAATTATAGGTGTTTACATCAACAAAATAAATGTAATTATCAGATTTTGAAATATATAGCTCGTCAGCAGGTGAGAAAACAACTTCGTTGCTTCCGTCAAAGCTTATTACCACGTCTGTGTTTTTAGATGAGCTGTATCCTACCTTCAAAACCTTATCGGGGGAAAAAATCATAGTTCTTGCGAATAATGAGAAAGGGCATATCTGAGTAAATTCAATACACTCAATGTCAGGCTCTATTATCGGGCCACCTGCCGACAATGAATATGCAGTTGCACCTGTTGGTGTGCTGAATATAAGACCGTCAGCCCTTAGTGAGCTTATTACCTTTTCGTTCATAATAACCTCAAAATCAGCAATTTTACATAACGGTGCTTTTGCTACAACAATATCATTAAGGACAGAATGCTCTACGATTTGACCATTCTTATAAACGATGAGTGCTTTTAGCATCATTCGCCTTACAACAGAATAATTACCCTTGGCAAATTCCTTTAAATAGCATAGCTCATCAGATTCAAGCGTTGCCATAAATCCAAGACGACCGCTGTTAATTCCTAAAATAGGCTTGTTAAATTGTGCAACGATTTTTGAACATTCAAGAATTGTCCCGTCGCCACCTATCACGATAATGACATCACACGCTTTTACCAAATCAATGAATTTGCCATAAGTGATACCGCATTTCTGGTTAAAAAAATCTTTATACTGATTATCTGCAAAAATCTCGACATTCTCTTTATACAAAATTTCACATGTTTGTATAGCGCATACGTGAGCATTTTTTTTATTCAGATTAGGGAAAATCACAACCTTCATGGTATCACCTTCTATTCATTTTTTAATAATTTAAAAGTTTCTTCAACAAAGTTTTTTATATCAAACTGAAACAGCGTTTTTTCGTGGCTGCCTTTATTTAAATAAATCAGATACTCTATATTACCCTCTGGCCCTTTTATCGGGGAATATGTCAAGCCTTTTATAATGAATCCTGTTTGCTCAACATATTTGATTATTTTATCAAGCACTTCAATATGCACTGCTTTATTCTTCACTACGCCTTTTTTGCCAACACCTGCTTTGCCTGCCTCAAACTGTGGCTTAATCAGGCAAACCATTTCGCTGTTTTCTTTAATGAAATCAAACAGCTTATGCAAAATCAATGTTATAGAAATAAATGAAACATCTACACTGATAAAATCCAGCATCTCTGGTATTTCTTTTTCAGAAATATATCTGACATTGATACCCTCAAGATTAATCACACGGCTGTCACTTCGCAGCTTATTTGCAAGCTGGTCGTGTCCAACATCAACTGCATAAACCCTTTTAGCCCCGTTTATCAGCATACAATCTGTGAATCCACCGGTTGAGGCGCCTATATCTGCACAAATCATGTCATTTAATAAAATGCCGAAAAATTGGATAGCTTTTTCAAGCTTTAACCCTCCTCTTCCAACATAATAAACAGGGCTGCCTGTCAGCATAACTTCAATATTATCTTCAAACTCCTGAGAAGGCTTTTTGCATATATTATTATTTATAACAACAAATCCCGATTTTATTAATTCCTTTGCTTTTTCACGGCTTGTTGCAATATTCTTGTTAACCAGCAAAGCATCAAGCCTTGTTGCCATTTTTAATCACCTGCAAAACCATATTTATCATAGACTCTGAGTCAAGCCCGACATTCTTTAAAGCTGAATACGTTGAAGCGTGTTGCACAAAGCTGTTTATAGCTTTTGAATAATATCTTCCAACGAAATCATTGCTTAAAACTGAACCAAGCTTTTGTGAAATCGAACCATTCTGCATACTTTCTTCAAAAAATACTACATAATCATACTGCTGTGCGATATCGACAATTTCATTATTATAAGGGAAGATTTTAATCAGCCTTAGTATATCACAATTTATTCCTTTTTCATTCAAATTTTTCTTAGCCTTATGAACATTTGATGATATTCTCCCGTAAGTTATAAGTAGAATTTCACCTTTTTCCCCCGAATAAGAAAAATCTGTTGATATATCATATGAAGCAACATCATCAGGCTCAGAACCACGTGGATATCTTATCCCGACAATTCCGTTATCTTCATAAAGCCCTTTATTAAGACATAAATTCATTTCTTTATATCCTAAGGGAGAATACAGTGTTAAATTTGGAATTGTCGTCAAAAAAGGAACATCAAATAGCCCCTGATGAGTTTCACCATCCTCGCCAACAATTCCAGCCCTGTCTATCCCTAAAACCATGTGAGTATTCTCGATAGAAACATCATGCAAAACCTGGTCATAAGCCCTTTGCAAAAATGAAGAATATACGCAAAAAACAGGGAGATATCCCATTTTTGACAGCCCAGCCGAAAATGTTACTGCATGCTGTTC
>QKDG01000196.1 GCA_003246805.1 Clostridia bacterium
AGTTGTGTGTGCTCGCATACAATCCTGTGGGGGAAAATGCCGAACATTTTCTCATCAAGCTTATATTTTTTTATACCATAGTGGAAAAACAAGCCTGCCTGTGCGCCCCAGCAAATGTGAATAGTCGAAAACACATTGGTTTTTGACCATGCCATTATATTGCAAAGCTCATTCCAATAATCAACCTCGTCAAACTCCATATTTTCAACAGGGGCGCCAGTTATTACAAGACCGTCATACCTGTTGTTCTTGATTTCTTCAAAATTTTTATAGAAATTAAGCATATGTTCTTCAGAAGTGTTCTTCGATTTATGTGATGCTACCTGAATAAGCTCAATATCAACCTGAAGGGGAGTATTACTTAGCAGCCGTAACAATTGCGTTTCGGTTTCTATTTTTGTTGGCATCAGATTCAGAATAGCAATTTTTAGCGGACGAATGTCCTGATGGGCAGCCCTTATGTCAGTCATTACAAATATATTTTCATTTACCAATGTTGAATATGCTGGCAAGTTATAAGGAATTTTAATGGGCATATACTACCTCCAAAATAAAATTAATCATTAGTATATCATAATTATTTAATTTTTTCAATGTATTTATGTGAATACAAATAAACTGCCAAAGATATAAAATATTATACAAAATCAAGAATATTCTTTATGTATTTGTATAGAATATTTTCAAAATCAGAATGTTAAATTAGATAAACATGCATAAAAATTTAAGCATTGTGTTGTATTGCTTTACAAACCAACAACTTTATGATATGATTAAGTTGTTGGTTAAATTTATGATAAGGAGAATTGGCATGATTGAATTTATAAATGTAAAAAAATCATTCAAAGATACATCTGTTATTGATGGAATCAATCTCACCATTGAAAAAGGCCAGTTTGTTGTATTGATAGGCCCAAGTGGATGTGGTAAAACAACTTGTTTAAAAATGATAAACAGGCTGATTTCCCCAACAAGTGGTAAGATTCTTATTGATGGCAAGGATATAATGAAGGAAGACCCGATTGAATTAAGGAGAAATATTGGTTATGTTATTCAGCAAACCGGTCTTTTCCCCCATATGACTGTAAAGAAGAATGTATCTATTGTTCCTAAAATGGAAAAATGGGAGCAGTCAAAAATAGAAGAACGATTTGTTGAGCTCATGAAAATGATTGGAATGGACCCTGAAAAATATGCTAACAGATATCCAAAGGAGCTAAGCGGAGGGCAAAAACAACGTATTGGTGTCGCACGTGCCTTTGCTGTTAATCCTGATGTTATTCTTATGGATGAGCCTTTCAGTGCTCTTGACCCTATAACAAGAAATCAGTTGCAGGACGAGCTTTATACACTGCAGCAGAAAATGCAAAAGACTATTGTGTTTGTTACTCATGATATAAGCGAGGCTATCAAGCTGGGTGATAAAATTTGCCTTATGAAGGGTGGGCATATACTCCAATATGATACACCTGAAAATATTTTGAAGAATCCTGCAAAAGGATTTGTTGAAGATTTTATCGGGAAGAACAAAATCTGGGAAACACCGGAATACATCAAAGCAAGTGACATTATGATGAGTGAGCCGGTTAAAGCTGTTAAGGAAAGAACCTGTCTTCAAGGGCTTGAAATCATGAAGGCAAACAAGGTTGACAGCCTCATGATTGTAAATGAAAAATCACAGCTTATAGGTATTGTAACTTCGAAAGACATGAGAAAAATAGATAATAAGGCAACAAAGCTTTCTGAAATATATGAAGCTGATTTTGCAACAGTCAATGAGGATGATTCTTTAATTGACATTATCAGGGTTATGAAGGAGAAAAACAAAAGATATATTGCTGTTGTCAACAGCGATAAGGTTTTATGCGGCTTAATTACTCGGGCAAGTCTGTTAGATATTTTAAGCAGTAAGTATATGGAGGGGGATGATTTAAGTGAATGATGTTACAATAAATTCTCTAATTAACTTTTTTGTAAAAAGACATAAAGAAATATTAAGTCTTCTGTTACAGCATTTATACTTAACTTTTCTTGCAGTGGGGTTTGCAATACTGGTAGGGATACCACTTGGAATACTGATTGCCAGATATAAAAAGTTATCTGGTCCGATTATAGGTGTAGCAAATGTTATTCAGGCCATACCAAGCCTTGCCTTACTTGGCTTTTTGATTCCGTTTTTAGGTATAGGAACAAAGCCATCTATATTTATGGTTCTATTATATTCACTATTGCCAATCATCAAGAACTGCTATACTGCTCTTGTCAATATTGATGGTGATTTGCTTGAAGCCGCTAAAGGAATGGGAATGACAAAGCGGCAGGTATTGTTTAGAGTACAAATACCGCTTGCGATGCCTGTTATAATGGCTGGTATCAGGATTTCAGCAGTAACAGCAGTAGGTTTAATGACAATCGCCGCTTTCGTAGGAGCAGGCGGTTTGGGTGACCTCGTGTTCAGAGGTGTTCAGAGTGTTAACAACAACATGATTATTGCCGGTGCGTTGCCTGCTTGCTTGTTGGCATTGGTTATGGACTTTGTAATAGGCCGTCTTGAAAAGCTGACTGTGCCAAAGGGTATCAGGTAATAAAAAAGGAGAGATTTGATGAAGAAAACTATGAAATTTTTTGCACTTGTTCTGTCATTGGTAATGATATGTGGTGCATTTGCAGGTTGTGGAAACGAGGAGAAAATTGTTGTTACCTCTAAGAATTTTAACGAATCAATTATTTTGGGGCATATGCTTGCATCTTTAATTGAAAATAATACGGACATTAACGTTGAACGTAAAATGAATCTTGGCGGAACAAAGGTTGCGCTTGAAGCACTTAATTCAGGCGGTGCAGATATGTATGTTGACTACACAGGAACAGGCTATGTCAATATAATGAAGCAAAGTGGAGAAACCGACCCGGATAAGATATACGACCTTGTAAGTGATTATTATCAGACTGAGTTTAAGATAACCTGGCTTGAGCCACTTGGCTTTAATAATACCTACGCAATGGCAATAAGAAAAGACACAGCAGAAAAATACAATTTAAAAACATGTTCTGATTTGGCAGAGGTAAGTGGTGAGCTTATTCTCGGAAGTACATTTGAATTTGCTGAAAGGCCTGACGGATATCTTGGCTTGCAGGAAGTTTATGGCATGAACTTTAAAGACATAAAATCAGTTGATGGCGGTTTAAGATATCAGGCGCTCGCAAATGGAAATTCAGATGTTATTGATGCATTCTCTACCGAGGGGCTTTTAAAGGCGTTTGAACTTGTTGTGCTTGAAGATGACAAAAATTTCTTCCCACCATATTACGCTGTTCCTATTGTAAGAACCGAAACATTAGAGAAATATCCGCAGCTTAAAGACCTTATTAACAAGCTCGGTGGAATGATTGATGAAGATACAATGATTGAACTGAATTATAAAGTAGATAAGCTTGAAGAAGACCCCAGGGACGTAGCTGAAAACTTCCTGAAGGAAAAAGGGTTGATAGAATAGACCAATCTGATTATTTCTGATAGATATATTTACTTTTTTTACAAAGTAGAGTAATATTTATTAGATGATAGGAGGATGTCACATGGAAAATCAAACAATAACCAAGCCTATTTACCAGCAGATAGCAACTGATATTGCCAGCAGAATTATTAAAGATGAATTTTTTATAGGTAGCAAGTTGTTTGGCCGTTCAGTTCTTGCAAGCTATTATAATGTATCCCCCGAAACAATAAGGCGAGCAATAAAACTTCTTGAAGATGTCAGTATAGTTGCAGTAAAGCCTGGTGCTGGAATTGTAATAAACTCAAAGGAAGAGGCATATAAGTATATTCAGAAATTTCAGGTTGTTGACTCAATCACCTCGATAAGAAAAGAGATAAAGTCTTTGTCAGAAGAAAAGATAAAAATTGAGAAGAGCATAGAAAATTCAATTAATGAGCTGATTAAATACACTGAAACATTTAAAAACACAAACCCCTTTGCTCCATTTGAAATTGAGGTAATGGAAAGCTCAAAATTGTTGGGGAAATCAATATCAGAGGTTAATTTCTGGCAGAATACCGGTGCTACAATTATCGGTATTCGTCGAAACGGAAGTGTGATTTTGTCGCCTGGGCCATATGCGATATTCAACAGCCTTGATATCATTATAATGATAGGGGATGATAACAGTTATAACAGATGCTATGATTATATAAATCTGGAATAGTTGTTAAAGAAAAATAACGAAATAAGTTATGATTTTTTAAGCCTGGCATTTTTGCTGGGCTTAAACTGTCGTTTTGAGCAACATAAACGTAAATAATTAAAATTAATTAAAAATTCAGCTTTTATAACAAATTAAATTAAGATTGTATGTAAATACTATTATAAAATAATAAGAAAATAGAAAAGTAGTATTATTAAAATTTGACAAATTTGTCAATATCATTTTATAACATTTTAATATTTTTTTGTATTTGATTACTAATATTATTGCAAAAGTGTTAAATATATGATATAATTCAATTGTTAAATAATTGCATTAATCCAGAAGGTGGGCTTAATTTGAAGAATTTTAGTTATGTGGCAAAGGATTTTACTGGGAAAAAATTAAAAGGGTCATATTATGCTGAAAATTCTGTTGACCTCACGAATTATCTTGCCGACAAAGGCTTGTTTTGCATCAGCTTCACAGAGGGTATTTCTCTTGGCAGGCAAAAAATACATAAAATCAAAACAAAGGATTTAGCTATTATTTGCCGCCAGCTTAGTTCAATGATGAATGCTGGTCTTACTTTGGTTAAGGCACTGGATATTATATACAAGGAACAGAATAAAGAGGCTTCAAAGCGGTGCTGGCTTGAAATATATCAGGATGTGCAGAAAGGGCAGTCATTTTCTTCTGCATTAATAGCACAGACAGGGGTTTTCCCAAATTTATTTATCAGTATGATAAGTGAAGGTGAAACCTCGGGTAATCTTGATGTAGTATTAGAACGATTGAGTGAGCATTATACAAAAGAACGAAAACTGCAAAATCAGATTAACAGTGCGCTGGTGTATCCGATTATTTTGTTTTGCTTTTCGATAATAATAGTTGTATTTGTTGTTTTCACATTTATTATGCCTACATTTAAAACAATGTTTCAAAATAGTGATAGTATGCCCGCTTTGACAAAGGTCATGTTCTCTATCAGTGATTTTATGAGAGACAACTGGTATATTGTTTTATTGGTAATGGCAGGGCTTATAGTCGGTGCTGTTTACAGCTTGAAGATAAAATCGGTAAAACAAAAAATAGACAAGCTGTTTATTACCTTGCCTTTTGTCGGGAAATTAGTAATAAAGGTATATACTGGCCGTTTTGCGAGAACTTTATCGTCACTGTATTCGAGTGGTCTTTTGTTGGTTGAATGCTTGCAGAAGTCGATTGATGTAATAGGAAATCTATATATTTCTGAAAAGTTTGAAATTGTAATAGATTCAGTAAAACAAGGTGAGACCTTA
>QKDG01000204.1 GCA_003246805.1 Clostridia bacterium
TATAAAATAATGCAGGGAATAGGTGGAACTGTTGTTATTCAGAATCCGCCGTTGAACATTAAAAAAGTAATGCAGCTTGCAGGGCTTGACAAAATTGCAAGCATAAACAATACAAAGGCGGGTAGATAAAATGAAAGTGATTAACGAAGTAAGGATGACTTTTCCAAGCAAATCATCAAACGAAAGGTTTGCGAGAATTGCAGTTTCAGGCTTTATATCTCAGCTTGATCCGCTTATTGATGAACTTACAGATATCAAAACCTCAGTATCTGAGGCTGTAACAAATGCAATTGTACATGCCTATAAAAATCAGGTAGGTAAAATTGATTTAACAATAAGGCTTCTTGACGGCAATATTGTTTACATAAAGATAAAAGATTACGGTTGTGGAATACCAGATATAAACCGAGCAATGGAGCCTTTGTTTACTACCGCAGCAGATGATGAAAGAGCGGGACTTGGATTTGCCGTAATGAATACCTTTATGGATAAGCTTGTTGTAAGAAGTAAGGTTGATAAAGGCACAACTGTTATTCTTACAAAGAAAATCAATTCAAGAAAGGTAACAGATGAATAACTATAAGGATAGCTTTATAGAAGAAAATCTTGGTCTTGTCCATCTTTGTGCCAACCGTTTCCGGGGGAGAGGAATCGATTACGAAGACCTTTATGGTGCTGGATGTATCGGTTTATTAAAAGCTGCAAAGGGTTTTGATGAAGAAAGAGGTGTAAAGTTTTCTACCTATGCTGTTCCCGTTATTTTGGGCGAAATCAAAAGATTGTTCAGGGATGGTGGCTCAATTAAAGTCAGCCGTAGCACAAAAGAGCTTTCAATGAAAGTTTCAAGAACAAGAGAAAGCTTTTTGCTGAATAAAGGCAGGGAACCAACAGTCAGTGAGCTTGCAAATGCAGTAAATTGCAGCGAAGATGCTGTTGTTGAGGCTTTAAATGTTAGTCTTCCACCAATAAGCCTCACAGAAACTACTGACGATACAATGGGTGAAATGGCAATTCCGGTTGATGCACCGGATATTGAAATAGCCGATATGTTATCGTTAAAGCAAATAATGCATGAACTTGATTCAGATGACAGGAAGCTTATTTATCTCAGATATTTTAATAACAAAACCCAGACTGAAACGGCAAAGGAACTTGATATGACGCAGGTGCAGGTTTCAAGGCGGGAAAAAAAACTTTTATATCAGATGCGCTGTGCATTACTTGAATAATATTTTCGTTTGACAATATATAAAAATAATGGTATAATCAAAATAAGTAGAGATTTTTAGAAACGAGGATATTCTATCCTCGTTTTTATTTGATATATTTTTAGCTACTTGAAAGGAATATTTATGCAATTTACACAATTAAATCTATCGCAAGAGGTCTTGCAGGCAGTCAATGCACTTGGTTTTAGCGAGGCAACAGAAATTCAGGAAAAAAGTATCCCTGTTCTTTTGGATGGCAAGGATGTAATAGGCCGCTCACACACCGGGACAGGTAAAACAGCAGCTTTTGGTATCCCTGCTATTGAACGAATTTCTCATGAAGACAAAAAGACCGTACAGGTTTTGATAATGTGCCCGACCCGTGAGCTTGCGATGCAGGCTTGCCTTGAAATTGAAAAATTTTCAAAATTTATGCCTTGGGTAAAGCCGGTTGCAGTATACGGCGGTGCTTCTATGGAAAGGCAGATTTTTGCCTTGAAGCGTGGTGCTAATATCGTTGTCGGAACACCGGGACGATTGATTGACCATATTGAAAGACGAACATTAAAGCTTGACAGCTTAAAAACAGTAATACTTGATGAAGCTGACGAAATGCTCAACATGGGATTCAGGGAGGATATTGAAAAAATACTTGAAGGCGTGCCAGAAGAAAGGCAGACAGTTCTGTTTTCTGCAACTATGCCAGCTGAAATTATTGAGATTTCAAAAAAATATCTCAACAATCCTGTTCATATAAAAGTTGAAAGCCCTCAGAGAACAGTTGCTTCAATCGAGCAGGTGTATTATGATGTGCCAAGGGGGAGCAAGCTTGATGCACTTGTATTGTTGTTTTTGGCATACGAGCCAAAGCTTACAATTATTTTCTGCAACACGAAGAAAATGGTTGATGAATTGACTGAAAGCTTAAATGCAAAGGGATTAAAGGCATCCGGTATTCATGGTGATATGAAGCAGGTTGCAAGAACACAGGTAATGGAGCGTTTTAAATCAGGAAGAACACCGATTCTTATTGCGACAGACGTTGCAGCGAGAGGAATTGACGTTGACAATGTTGACGCTGTTATAAATTTTGATATCCCACAGGATAATGAATATTATATCCACAGAATAGGCAGAACAGGCAGAGCAGGCAAGGCTGGCAAAGCTATAACCTTAATAAGCGGAAGAAAGCAGTTTCTAGAACTTAAAGACATTCAAAAATTCATTAAGGCTGAAATTCATCAGCAAATGCTACCAACCGTAAAAGAAATTAAAAAGAAAAAGATTGAGAACTTTAAAAACAAGCTGTTAGCTGTTATCAATGATAAAAAGCACGAGGAATACTATGACTTTTTAAAAATACTTTCAAGTGAAAGCATTGATGCCGAAACAATTGCTGCGGCTTTGTTGTCTATGCAGTTGAGTAAAGAGATTAAGAATATACCTGAAGTTGAAAGTGTTCACGTTATTAAAAAGCCGGATGAATCTGTAAAAAATGTTTCATCAAGCAAAAACTGTAAGCTTGTTATTAGTGCTGGTAGAATGCAAAGGCTTGCCCCTAATTTTATTCTTGGTGCTCTTGTAGAGGCAACAGGATTGTCTGGTAAAAGCTTTGGGAAAATCGAAATTTTTAATGAGCATACAACAGTTGAAATTCCTGAATCAGAAACTGACGGTATTTTAAAAGCAATGAACAATTACAAAATCAATGGCATAAAAGTTAATGCTGAAATAATCAGGACAAAAAACAAGGATGACAGAAGGCCATCAAGCAAATTCAGCAAAAACAGCAAGCATCATCACAATAAAAGAAATTCCTTTAAACAAAGATAAAATAATAATTAAATGAACTATTCAAAATTTATGTAAAATTGCTTATAATCTAAAATTCAATGAAAATAAGTAGGCTATTATGGATAATACATTAAATATTTTGATTGGCATTGTTATCCCTTTTGCAGGAACAACTCTTGGCGCAGCAATGGTATTTTTCCTTAAAAGCGGAATGAAGCTGTATATACAAAAATTAGTGCTTGGCTTTGCATCGGGGGTAATGATAGCGGCATCTGTTTGGTCGCTATTGATTCCTGCTATTGATATGGCAGAGAGTCAGGGGGGTGTTGCTTGGCTGCCCGCTGTTGTGGGCTTTCTTTTAGGAATAGGGTTTTTACTTATTCTTGATAGTGTAATTCCTCACCTGCATATGGATTCCGACAAGCCTGAGGGTAAAAAGTCAAGCCTTGGTAAAAACACAATGCTTGTTCTTGCTGTTACGCTCCACAACATCCCTGAGGGGATGGCGGTTGGTGTTGTTTTTGCTGGTGTGCTTGCAAACAATGCTACAATATCAGTTGCCGGAGCATTTGCGTTGTCAATAGGCATTGCCATACAGAATTTTCCTGAAGGCGCGATTATTTCAATGCCTCTTGTAGGCAACGGTATTTCAAAGAGAAGAGCCTTTTCCTACGGTGCTTTATTAGGAGTAGTAGAGCCTATCGGTGCAATAATAACAATACTGCTGACGTCACTAATAATGCCTGTATTGCCTTATATTCTGGCATTTGCAGCAGGGGCGATGATTTATGTCGTCGTTGAGGAACTAATTCCCGAGGCACAGGCAGGCGAACACTCAAACATCGGGACAATCGGCGTCGCAATCGGTTTCTCTCTCATGATGATATTGGATGTAGCTCTTGGCTGATAAAATAATAAGCATCTCAAACCACCGTATAAGCCGGTGGTTTCAGAGCGTCGAAAAACTATGATTTTTGATGCGAAGGGGTGTGGGGGCGACCGCAAAGCCCCCGCAAATACGTAATTTAACTTATAATAAAATTGCAGGAAAGGACTTTTTCTACAAGCTCAAACCACCGTATAAATCGGTGGTTTTTTATTGTCACATAAATACGCTATTTAGAATATTATGTATAGATTTTGATTATGTAAGGGACGATTATATGGATATTAAAATTTGTTATATAAAAGAATATTACTATCAGTTGTTGTATCCCTGTCAGAAGTTTAATCCAAATATTTTGTGGATAATAATACCGTAGGAGGTTATTTTAATGGCAAGTGCTGTAAGTTATGAGTTATTTGTTTCAAAGCAGGGTGCTGCTAACGGTTTGGCTACACTTGATGCAACATCTAAAATTCCTGTTTCGCAGATTCCCGCTTCTGTCGTATCGTCATATAAAGGCGAATATGCAGATAGTGCAGCTTTGATAGCTGCATATCCATTGGCTTCAGTAGCAGATTATGCATATGTTACTGGAACAAATTCATATTGGTATTGGAATGATGGCCTGGCAACACCAGCGTGGGCTAATCAGCAGATTATAGAGTCTGCATATAATGCATTAACGAGTGCTGCTAAAGCTGCAATGCCTTATATTGTGGAGCCTAATGCATGAGTGGGGTTGTAAGCTATGAATTGTTCAGCTCTGTTATCGGGGGGAACGGCAGTGGCTTTGTAGCAGAGGGCGGAATGTATGAAACCTTCATAAACAATACTGGGCTTAGTGTCAAGGGAACAATTGTGATAGCGTCAACATCAGTTTATAATGGTGTTGATATTGCACCAGCAGATAGCGAGATGGCAATTGGCGTAATTTATGAAAGTGACATAGCAAATGGCTCGCCAGTAAAAGTGGTTGTAAGCGGGAAAACCCAAGTGCTACTTAAAAATACCACTGCCGCGAGTAATGGTTATTGGTGTGGTGTCAGCGATGTAGCAGGAAGAATGTATCAGAAAAGCTCAGCACCAAGTACTACCGAGCATAGCAGAGAGATAGGCCACAGTGTTGAAAGCAAAGC
>QKDG01000031.1 GCA_003246805.1 Clostridia bacterium
ATTACAGGTAGCGTTGATTTTACCGGAGTTATATAAAATAAATGGGCTATGCACCCTTTCAGAATGTTAGAAATCTTTATTTGTTTTGTGCTAAGGGGCTGGTGGGCGACCCAAAGCCCCCCGAATTACAAGCATTTAGCTGTTATAAAAAAATAATCGGCAAATTTCTACAAGCTTTAAGGGGGCTATGCCCCTTCAGAGTGTCGAAAACTATGATTTTTATGCGAAGGGGTGTGGGGGCGACCGCAAAGCCCCCATAAATACGCGCATAAAGTTATAATGTTGTTGTAGAAAAGCACTTTTTCTATAAGCTTTAAGGGGGCTATGCCCCTTTATTTTTTAAATAAATTATCGCCCGTACTTAACGGATATTGTTAACAATAAATTATCTTGACAAACAAAATAGCATATAGTATCATAATAACATACTTTAAACTGATGAAATAGATAGTAGCTGTAACATACTTTTATATGTTTAAGTGGAAGTTATTCGTTAATTTGGGTGGTACCGCAGGATTTTGACTCTTGTCCCTATACACTGGGATGGGGGGTTTTTATTTTTTCAGAGTAATTCTCAATATGGATTTCTAAGTGGTAGGACAGGTATAATTAATAATTAACAGTAAAAACTGTAATTAAATAATGCAATAAAATAAAGAAAGAGGTTAAATTATGAAAAAAATCACAACGATAGTTACAATTATGCTAGTTATGCTGATGCTTTTTGCAGGCTGTGGGGCAGAATCAACTACTTCAGATTCAGCACAGGATATGGATAAAGCATACACAGTGGGAATAATTCAGTTTGTAAGCCACCCTGCTCTTGACAATTGCTATGAAGGCATAAAGACAATTTTTGAGGAATCAGGATTGAATATTACTATTGACCGCCAGGTAGGCTCAGATGCTTCACCTGATACTGATTGTGCAACTTATGCAAATAACATGGTTGCAAAAAAATATGATATGATTATTGCAATAGCAACACCGGCAGCAACTTCTGCTTATGCGGCAACCGAGAATACTGATATCCCTGTCATATTCTCCGCTGTGTCTGACCCTGTTGCAGCTGAATTAGTAGCTTCGTTGGATAATCCTGGCGATATCTGCACAGGAACATCTGACGTTCTTGATATGGAGGCACAGCTAAAACTAATAAAAGCATTCCAGCCTGACGTTAAAAAAATCGGCGTTATCTACACAACAAGTGAGGTTAATTCTATCACACAGCTTGCAAACTTAAAAGATGCTGCAAGTGCTGACGGTATTGAAATTATCGCTTCAGGTGTTCAGAGCGCATCTGATATCCCTGCTACAATCACAGCCCTTGTTGACAAGGTTGACTGTTTGAATAATTTTTCTGATAACAACATAGTTAACAATCTGTCAGTTGTTATTAACGCAGCAAATGCAGCAGGAATTCCTGTATATGGTTCAGAGGTTGAGCAGGTTAAAAGCGGTTGCCTTGCATCAGTTTCTATTGACTATGTTGCATTAGGAGAATTAACAGGAGAAATGGCTCTTGATGTTTTAAATGGTGCAGACCCTTCAAAAATGCCAGTAAAAACTATTTCTGAAGCAACACCAGTTGTGAATACTGATGTATTGTCTTCTCTTAATATAGCATTGCCAGACGAATACAAGGATGCTGAGACAGTTACAACAAACAAATAACAGCAAAACAAAAGGGAGAATCTTATGCAAACAATTATAAATGCATTAGTGGTTTTATTAGAGGATGGATTTATGTATTCCATTCTTGCAATGGGGTTTTATATTTCTTATTCAATACTTGACTTTCCTGATTTATCGGTTGAGGGAACCGTTTTATCCGGTGGAGTATCCTTTGCCTTACTGGCAAGGGCAGGGGTAAATCCCTGGCTTGCCATGCTGGTTTCGTTTATAATTGGATGTTTATTGGGCTCGGTTACGGGAATTCTTCATGTTAAACTTAAAATCCGCCCGTTGCTTTGTGGTATTCTTGTATCAACTGCACTGATTTCAGTAAACCTTGTTGTCAGTGTTCTTGGTATGGGGGGCAATATAAAAGGAGAGGACGCTCTTACGACTATTCCGGTAGGGCGTTCGGTGGCAACAATTCTGCGTGATTTTCCTGCTAATCTTATTCCTGTAAATTTAGGGGATGTAAGGATAAGAAATGTAATTGTATTATTCTTTGTTGCTGTATTGTTTAAAATTCTGCTTGACGTTTTTTTAAAAACAAAAAGCGGGTTATTGCTAAGGGCAACAGGAAGTAATGAGCAATATGTAAAAATGCTTGCGCAGGACCCAGGAAGAAGCAAAATTCTCGGGCTTGCTTTGGGAAATGGTTTTGCTGCTGTTACCGGAGCATTGATTGTTCAGACACGTGCAAACGTAAATCAGGGTATGGGAATAGGCATGATAGTTATCGGGCTTGCATCTCTGATTATAGGTATTTCGTTGTTTTACAGTTTAAGGAAATTCAAGCTCACAACAAAGGTTATCCTCGGCTCAGTGATATATCAGGGATGCCTTACACTTGCAACACAGCTGGGGGTTCCAACAGCATACAATAAGTTTATAATGGCTGTTCTGTTTACTGCTGCGCTTGTTTTCAGCAGTTCACTCAAAAAAGCAAAGGGAGGAAAGCTAAGTTGATTAAGTTAGAGAATATAATTAAAAAATTCAACATAGGAACTCCCGACGAAGCTACAATTTTCAATGATTTTAATTTTGTTGTAAACCAGGGCGATTTTGTATCGGTAATAGGCTCAAACGGTTCAGGCAAAACAACTCTTCTGAATCTTGTTTGTGGAACACTCATGCCGGAAGCAGGAAGAATTGTTGTTGACGACAGGGAAATAACATATATGAAGGAATATCGCAGGGCATCCTTTATCGGGCGTGTTTTTCAGGACCCCCAGAAAGGGAGCTGTGCTGACCTCACAATTCTCGAAAACATGGCGCTTGCTGACAATAAGCTTGGAAGCTATGGACTAACATCCGGAGTAAACAAAAAGCGGATAGATTATTATCGTACACTTCTTGAAGGCTGTTCAATGGGGCTTGAAAACAGAATGAATATAAATGTTGGAACATTATCAGGTGGGCAACGACAGGCGCTTTCACTAATAATTGCTACAATGAATGATATCAAGCTTTTGATTCTTGATGAACACACAGCAGCGCTTGACCCTAAATCGTCAGAAACCATTATGCGCATAACCGATAAAGTGGTAAAAGAGAAAAATCTGACCACACTGATGGTAACACATAATCTGAGATTCGCAGTGGAATACGGCAACAGGCTTGTGCTTATGCATTCAGGCAATGCGGTAATAGATGCATCAGGTGATGAAAAACAAAAGCACAAGATTGACGATATTTTAAAAATATTCAATCAGATTAGCATTGAAGTAGGTAATTAAACTTTTAAGCCTTTGCAGTAATGCAAAGGCTTAAAACAAAAATAAAGCTTTAAATTTTGCATAATTTCGATGAATATGAATGAATAAATATACACCAACATTCCATTTAGCAGGAATTAGAAAATTAATATTAACATTGCGCCGAAATTTTATGCAGTAATGGTAAATGGTAACAGCAATTTTACTTGACAATATTACAATTTTAATATAAAATAAAAATATTAATACTTGAGGAGATGAAAACATGAAAGGCTATATAAATGAAGATGCCAAGTCAAAGCTATATGAACAGTTCGTTAACAACAATACAATTGACCCTTCTCTTTTTGAAAAATATAATGTAAAAAGAGGATTGAGAAACGCAGACGGTACAGGAGTAATGGCTGGTGTAACAAACATCTGTAATGTTCACGGCTACATAGTCGATGACGGTGAAAAAAGGGCTATTCCTGGCGAACTTATTTACAGGGGTTATCATATTAATGAACTTGTTTCAAACGTATATAATGAAAAACGTTTTGGATTTGAGGAGATTGTATATCTGTTATTGCTTGGCAATCTTCCTACACAGGATGAGCTAAACAGATTTAATGAAATATTGACAGAGCTTCGCGAGCTTCCTGATACTTTTTTTGAGGATATGATTTTAAAGGCTCCGTCACCAAACATTATGAATAAGCTTGCAAGAAGTGTACTTGCATTATATTCATATAATGACGCACCAGAGCTTATAACAGCAGAGAATGAAATGCAGATAGCTATGTCTATTATAGCAAAGCTGCCGACAATCATGGTTGACGCTTTTCAGGTAAAAAAGAGATATTACGACAAAGAATCATTGTTTTTACATCCACTAAATAAGAATGAAAGCATTGCTCAGTCAATATTGTCATGTTTAAGGCAGGACCGTGAATACTCAATGGACGAAGCATATTTACTTGATTTAATGCTCATGCTTCATGCTGAACATGGCGGCGGTAACAACTCTACTTTTACATGCAGAGTATTGACATCTTCGGGAACAGATGCGTTTTCGGCTTATTCTGCTGCTATTGGTTCATTAAAGGGGCCAAAGCATGGTGGTGCAAATATCAAAGTTATGGAAATGCTTGATTTTATTAAAGAAAATGTTCACAACTGGGAAAACGAAAACGAAGTTGCTGATTATATGAGAAAAATACTGAACAAAGAAGCTGCTGATAAATCAGGGCTGATTTATGGTATGGGACATGCAGTTTATACTATTTCTGACCCTCGTGCTATTATTCTTAAAGAGCACGCAATGAAGCTGGCAAGAAATACAGAATATGAGGCTGAATTTAAGCTGCTTGAAACTGTTGAACGCCTGACACCTGAGCTTTTTGCAGAACAAAAGGGCGACATTAAAACAGTTTGTGCAAATGTTGATATGTATTCAGGGCTTGTGTATAAAATGCTAAATATTTCAAGCGATTTATTTACTCCTCTATTTGCTGTTTCAAGAATGCCTGGTTGGTGTGCACATAGATTTGAAGAAATTGTGACAGGGAAGAGAATTATTCGTCCTGCTTATAAATCTGTTGCAAAATTAAGAGAATATGTTCCTATAAACGAAAGATAACAAAAA
>QKDG01000012.1 GCA_003246805.1 Clostridia bacterium
CTTTCGCACCACATTGATTTGATAAAACCGTCGTTATTCTTTGCAATTTCAATAAGCTCATCAAGGGTGTTAGCTGTCCATGTTCTGTTTTCACGGTTTTTCATTGCTCTTTCAAACAAACCGTCACGGACTTCGTCAAGCTTTCTTGCTATTACTGCTTCAAGCTCATCAAGGCTGATAACTTCTTTTTCACGGTTATGGCGTGTAACAAGCACACACTGGCCATTTTCTATATCCTTAGGGCCTATTTCAAGACGAACAGGAACACCCTTCATCTCATACTGGCTGAACTTCCATCCTGCTGAATTGTCACTGTCATCAAGCTTAACTCTTATGCCCGAAGCTTTTATCCTGCCAGAAAGCTCACGAGCTTTTTCAAGAACACCCTCTTTATGCTGTGCAATTGGCAGAATTACAACCTGAATTGGCGCAATCGCCGGTGGCAGCGCAAGCCCGTTATCGTCACCATGAGTCATAATTATTCCGCCGATTAATCTTGTTGATACACCCCATGAGGTCTGGTGAGGATGGTGCAGCTTGTTATCCTTGCCAACATACTGAATTTCAAATGCTTTTGCAAAGCCATCGCCGAAATAGTGTGAGGTTCCGCTTTGGAGAGCTTTGCCGTCATGCATCAAAGCCTCAATTGTATAAGTCGCTTCTGCCCCTGCAAACTGCTCTTTTACTGTTTTTCTGCCCTTTACAACGGGCATTGCAAGATATTTTTCGCAGAACTCAGCATATACATTCAGCATTTTTTCTGTTTCTGCTATTGCTTCTTCCTTAGTTTCGTGAAGAGTGTGACCCTCCTGCCACAAGAATTCCCTTGAACGCAGGAACGGGCGGGTTGTTTTTTCCCATCTAACAACACTGCACCACTGATTATAAAGCTTTGGCAAATCTCTATAAGATTCAACTATCTGTGCATAGTGGTCACAAAATAATGTTTCAGAGGTCGGGCGAACACATAAGCGTTCCTCGAGCTTTTCGTTCCCCCCGTGAGTAACCCATGCAACCTCAGGTGCAAAGCCTTCAACGTGGTCCTTTTCCTTTTGAAGAAGGCTCTCAGGGATAAACATTGGCATATATACATTTTCATGCCCTGTTTCCTTGAACATACCGTCGAGTATTCTTTGAATATTCTCCCATATTGCATAGCCGTATGGGCGTATAATCATACACCCCTTTACGCTTGAATAATCTATAAGCTCTGCCTTTTTAACTATATCAGTATACCATTTTGCAAAATCCTCATCCATTGAGGTTATTGCGTCAACCATTTTTTTATTGTTGTTTGCCATTGCTACACTCATCTCCGTTTTCATTATTGCTCTGTGCTTCAAAAACACTTTTAAGCTCATCCTTTTCAAACTCATACAAACCTTTTTTTACCCTTTCGGGCTTAGGCTTACGGTTATCTATTTTACGGGCAAGCCAGGGTGTTATTACAGCTATAAGATAAACCAGCAACAACAAGCCAAGCATATACAAAGCGTATTTCCCAAACAGCTTAAAGGATTCCCAATCTATTGCAAGATACACCATTCCCACCCCTTTTTTACATATACATTTTATTATAACATTTTTTCAGAATTATTCAAGAGAAAATGCAGTAAGATTTCAATTCATTTATTCTTAATAAAAATATAAAATAAAAAAGCCCCACCTTTTAGTGGGACTTTTTATTTTTAATTATACGTTTTCTTCAATGTACTTAACGATATCGCCAACAGTCTTAACATTTTCAACCTGTTCATCAGGAATTTCAATGTCAAACTCTTCTTCAAGTGACATAACCAAATCAACTACGTCAAGTGAATCTGCGCCCAGATCGTCAGTTATTGATGCTTCCATCTTAACTTTATCTTCATCTACATCAAGTTGGTCAACAATGATATCTCTAACCTTATCAAATACCATATTGTTCCCCTCGCTTTCTATTACAAATTTATATATTATATGGAGCAAAAACTCTCTATATAATCGGATTAATCATTAAATTCTTCAAACTCGCCGATTTTTCTAAATTTAGTATAACGTTCATTAAGTAAAACGTCAATAGGTTTTTTTAATTTTCTTTCAACAGCTTCCAGCAAATAGTCGCATAAATTTTCTGCCATCTGATTCAGGCTGTTGTGCGCACCGCCGTCAGGCTCATCAATAATGGTTTCACACACACCAAGTTCAAGCAAATCCTGTGCAGTAATCTTCATTATCTGGCAAGCCTCGCGTTCCCTTGCGGCATCCTTCCATAAAATACTTGCAAACCCTCGTGGTGAAATAACCGAGTATAATGCGTTTTCAAGCATGGCAAGCTCGTCACAAACGCCAAGTGCCAATGCTCCCCCACTTCCCCCTTCGCCAAGTACGATTGATATTATAGGGGTTTTAAGCATCATAAATTCCATCAGATTTTTTGCGATAGCCTCACCCTGGCCACGTTTTTCAGCATCTACCCCACAAAAAGCACCAGGAGTATCTATCAGGCATATAATTGGCCTGTGGAATTTTTCAGCCTGCTTTGCAAGCCTTAGTGCCTTTCTGTATCCTTCAGGATGTGGCATTGAGAAATTTGTTTTCTTGTTTTCATCAAGATTTCTCCCCTTTACCTGTGCGATGACAGTTACGGGAATCCCCTGAAAGCTTGCGACTCCGCCAATTATTGCAGCGTCATCACCAAAAAGCCTGTCGCCATGCATTTCAAAAAAATCTGTAAAAAGCAAAGGGATATAGTCATTTACAGTAGGCCTGTTTTTATGCCTTATTATATCAAGGCGCTCACAGGCTGTTAATTTGCTCATTTTGTAACCCTCCCCGTATTGTGTAGCTTGAACAAGTGAGAGAGTGCTCTTCTCATGCGGTTTCTTTCAACTATCATATCAACAAAGCCCGCCTGCAACATAAATTCTGACGACTGGAAGTCATCAGGCAGCCTTTGCTTTATTGTGCCTTCAATTACACGACGGCCAGCAAACCCTATAAGCACCTTAGGCTCAGCGATTATTATATCCCCAAGGGATGCGAATGATGCTGTTACACCACCCGTTGTAGGGTCAGTCATTACAGTGATATACAAAAGCCCTGCCTCGTTATGCCTTGCAACAGCGCCTGAGGTTTTTGCCATCTGCATTAGTGAAACAATACCCTCCTGCATTCTTGCACCACCGGAAGCAGTAAAAATAACAACCGGCAGCTTATTTTCGGTAGCATATTCAATAGCACGTGTGATTTTTTCACCCACAACGCTACCCATTGATGCCATCATATATCGTGAGTCCATTACGCCGATAACAGTTTTATATCCTCTTATTGTTGCTACACCAGTGACAACAGCATCTTTTAGCCCTGTATCGTCACGCAATGCCTTTTGTTTTTCATCATAGGCCGGGAAATCAATAGGATTTTTGCTGAGCATATCCTTGTCAAATTCACAAAAGCTGTTTTTGTCAACCGTAATACTTATTCTTTCCCATGCAGTAAGTCTTGAATGGTAGTTGCAGGATGAGCATACCTTTTTGCAGTTCTCAAACTCCTCCATAAACACAACATTTCCGCATCGCGGGCATTTATATAAAAGGTCAGACGGGACATTTGACTTAGCCTTTTCTTCTCCCTTAGCTTCCGCACCATTAAATCTTGTTTTTACGACGGAAAACCAATCTTCAAGCATTAAATTCAGCTCCTTTTAACCAGAAGTAATTATATTATTTTTGTTCTGCCCAAAAATCCGATATCATATTCCCCTGTTTCAAAGGCTTTGCTTCTAAGTAAATTGACATGAAAATCTATGTTTGTATTAACACCGTCAACAATAAATTCAGCAAGTGCCCATCTCATCTTCATAATAGCCTCTTCACGATTCTTTCCGTGAACTATCAGCTTTGCAATCATAGAATCGTAAAAGGGTGGAATAGTATATCCCTGATAAGCAGCGCTGTCTATCCTTATGCCGTTTCCACCAGGAACATGAAGTGCGATTATTTTGCCCGGTGACGGCCTGAAATTCTCCATAGGATTTTCTGCATTAATTCTACACTCAATAGAATGCCCTGTCAAGCAAATGTCTTCTTGTGTAATTGTTAATTTTTCTCCGCAGGCGATTAGCAGCTGCTGTTTTACAAGGTCAACCCCTGTAACAGCTTCTGTTATCGGGTGTTCTACCTGAATCCTTGTGTTCATTTCCATGAAATAATAATTGCCCTTATTGTCAACAAGGAACTCTATTGTTCCTGCGTTTTCATATCCTGTTGCTTTTGCTGCGTTAACAGCTGATTCGCCCATTCTCTTCCTTAAATCTGGGGTCATTACAGGGCTTGGTGTTTCCTCTAAAACCTTTTGATTCCGCCTTTGCATTGAGCAGTCTCTTTCCCCCAGATGAATAACATTGCCGTAGCTGTCAGCAAGAATCTGAAATTCAATGTGACGTGGGTTAACTATAAATTTTTCTATATAAATTTCATCGTTTCCAAAGCACGCCATAGCCTCCTGCTTTGCTGCGGTAACAGCAGCTTCAAGCTCGGATTTTTCATTGACAAGCCTAATTCCACGCCCGCCGCCGCCGGCAGATGCCTTAACCATAACAGGATAACCGATTTCATCAGCTATCATGTATGCGTCATTCATTGTGGGAACAGCACCCTCTGAGCCAGGCACAACAGGAACATTCGCCTTTTTCATTGTTTCCTTAGCGCATGCCTTATCGCCGAGCATACTTATTGATTCAGGCTTTGGCCCGATAAAAGTAATGCCACATTTTGCACACATCTTTGCAAAGGCAGCGTTTTCTGACAAAAATCCAAAGCCAGGATGAACAGCATCAGCACCGGTAACTTCACACGCTGCAATTATTGCCTTCATATTCAGATAGCTATCCTTGCTGTTTGCAGGGCCAATACAAATAGCCTCATCTGCAATTTGGGCATGCAAAGCACTCCTGTCGGCAGTAGAGAAAACTGCAACGGTTCTTATTCCAAGCTCCCTGCAAGC
>QKDG01000104.1 GCA_003246805.1 Clostridia bacterium
CTCATTTACACAAGGGGCTTCGTCAATAACATTCAGAATAGGCTTTAATGCGGTATCTATGTGGTCTTTATAGTAGGTTCTTGTAACAAAGCCTATTCGTTTGCGATTGCCCTTTCCAAAAGGAACAAGAACACGAACACCAGCCGTGACGTTATCGGCGATTTCAGCTGAAATTGAATAGCTGTATTCCACGTCAAAATGATATGAGGCGTTGCTTAATGCTACCTTTGCAACCTTAAAATTACCAAGCATTATCATCACCTCATTACAGACTTATTTGTATTTTGCAACAGAAGGGTCTTCAACTATTCTGTATTCCTCATAAGCGAATTCCTCAACTGCCAATTTTACAGGCTTTTCTTCTATGATTTCCTTGCTTTCAACATACTCGTTTGCAATCTCTCTTGCCCTTTTTGCTACTCCCAAAACAAGAGAATAGTAGCTTTCGTTTCTGTTACTGCTGGTCTAAGCATTATTCAACACCTCTTCAATTTTATTTAAATTATTGTTTCTTAAAAGTTTCGTTGAAGCTATTATAGCCTCAAAATCGACAATTGCCTTTTCAAGCTCTTCATTCATCATAATATAATCATAGTTTTCTGCACGCATAATTTCTGTTTTAGCCTCGCTTAGTCGTTTTTCGATAACTTCTTGCGTTTCTGTTCTTCGCTTGTTAAGGCGACGGCGAAGCTCTGAAATAGACGGAGGAAGAATAAAAATCAAAATCGCATCGGGGAAATTCTTTTTTATCTGCAATGCACCGTTAGTTTCAATCTCCAATATAACATCAAACCCTTGTGCCAACTTTTCTTCAACCTGCTTTTTGGGGGTACCATAATAATTGTCACAAAAGAATGCATATTCAAGCATTCCATCCTCATCAATCAGCTTTTGAAATTCTTTTTGAGAATAAAAAAAGTAGTTTACCCTGTCAATCTCCCCCTCACGAGGTAATCTTGTCGTTGCTGAAACAGAATAGAAAATATTGCTGTTGTTTTTCAAAACCGTTTCAAGAATTGTGCCCTTGCCACAGCCAGATGGCGCCGATACTACATATAGTATTCCTTTATTCATCAAAATCCTCCTCTTCCATCCTTGAAGCAACAGTTTCCGGCAATGATGCACAAAGAATTATATGGTCACTGTCCATAATAAGCACAGCCCTTGTCCGCCTGCCGTAGGTTGCATCTATGAGCGTTTTATTCTCCTTGGCTTCCTGAATAATGCGCTTAATTGGGGCTGACTCGGGGCTTACAATAGCTATCAGGCGTGATGATGATACCATATTCCCAAATCCGATATTTATTAGCTTCATATACCACCCTACTCAATGTTCTGAATTTGTTCTCGTATCTTTTCTATTTCTGATTTAAGCTCAACCACAAGCTTTGTTATTTCTAAATCCTGTGCCTTTGAGCCTATTGTATTAACCTCACGATTAACCTCCTGCACTAAAAAATCAAGCTTTCTGCCTATCGCATCATCAGCTTTAAGATGCTCCCTGAACTGATTAATATGGCTTTTTAGCCTTACAGTTTCTTCATCCACAGCAGTTTTTTCTGAGAAAATTGCAGCCTCGGTTAAAATCCTTTGTTCATCAATATTATTGTCAGAGAGAAGCTCTTTTAACTTGGCATAAAGCTTTTCACGATAATTTTTTGTTGTTTCTGGCGATTTTTCTTCAATAATTCTTACTGTATCCTCAATAAAATCAAGCCTCGCCGTTATATCAGAATACATTTTGTCGCCTTCGGTTTCACGCATTTCAACAAAATTTTCAAGCGCCGCTTGTGCCACGGTGCTGACATTCTGCCAGATAGCCTCTTCGTCATCAACTGTTTTGGTTACGGTAAAAACATCATTCAGCCTTAAAAGATGAGATAAAGACAAGTCATTTTCTATTCGCAGATATTCATTGGCATCAATTAGTGCATCAACATAGTTTTTTGCAACTGCTTTATTGACCTCAACCTGTGCGTCAACCCCTTCTGTATTAAAAATTATCACGCTTACTTCAACCTTACCGCGTGAAATCTTACTATTCAGGAGCGTTTTGAGCTTTTCTTCGAGATATCCATAGGCACGGGGCAGCCTTGATGAAAATTCATAATATCTATGATTTACCGAGCGGATTTCAACAGTGATATCCTTTGAGGCAAATGTTTGTTGTGACCTGCCATAGCCCGTCATGCTTTTTATCATAACATCACATCTTTCAGCATTTATATTTATTTTACAATATTTTATTATTACATTTTATTATACCATTTTTGTTTCAATAAAGCAATATTAAACAACAAAAAACAGCTGCCTTTTGTTGTTTAATCAATGATGGGTGACACTTGCTACAAAAAGCATGGAATTAACTGACTGATATGTACTATATCAGTAGTTTTATTTTAAGTCCAGAATAAATTAAATCGCTCTTTCCTTCACAAACCCATTAAGATTTCAATTATTGAATTTACTTTGTTGACTAATAAATAATCAGCCTTGTAAGAAATAATCCTACAAGGCTGATTTTTTATGCCATAAGCTTTACAAGAACAGCTTTTTGTGCGTGAAGGCGGTTTTCAGCCTCCTCAAAAATTTCATTTGCGTGTTCTTCAAAAACAGCAGTTGTTATTTCCTCCTCACGGTGTGCAGGCAAGCAGTGAAGAACAATTGCATCAGGCTTTGCTGACTTCATAATGTCATCGTTTATCTGGTATCCTGCAAAAGCTATCCTGCGTTTTTCTGCTTCCTTTTCCTGCCCCATAGATGCCCAAACATCAGTTATAAGAACATCAGCGTTCGTTGCCGCCTCAGCAGGCTTGTTTGTAATAGAAAAATCGGGATAATCCTTTGCAAATTCCAGGACTTCACTGTCAGGCTGATAATCGTCAGGGCAGGCAACAGTAACAGCCATACCAACTTTAAGGCAGCCGACGATAAGTGAATTTGCCATGTTGTTTCCGTCACCGATATAGCACATTTTAAGCCCCTCAAAACGGCCCTTGAATTCACGTATAGTCATCAAATCAGCAAGCACCTGGCAAGGATGAGAAAAATCTGTAAGGCCGTTTATAACAGGTATGTTACCAAAAGCGGCTAAATCCTCAACCTCTTTTTGCTCAAAAGTTCTTATCATAATGCCGTCAATATAGCGGGAGAGAACTCTTGCTGTATCCTGAACAGGTTCGCCTCTGCCAATCTGCAAATCATTTGAAGATAAAAAGAGCGGATACCCACCAAGCTGGTGCATTCCTGTTTCAAAAGAAACACGGGTACGAGTAGATGCTTTCTGGAATATCATCCCCAAAGTTTTGCCCTTTAAATGCGGATGTGGGATACCGTGTTTAAGCTCATATTTAAGCTGGTCTGCAAGATTTAAAATATCGATAATTTCCTCTTTTGATAAATCGAGCATTTTTAATAAATGTTTCATATTTCCTCCTAATTAAGTATTTCTTTTAGTATTTTAACACCCTCATCAATTTCATCAAATGAAATTGTAAGTGGTGGCAGCAAACGGATTTTTTCTTTTGCTGTAAGCAGCAGTAAGCCTTTTTCAAGCCCTTTTTTAACAACATCAACAGCGCTCAAACCATCTTTTTCAAAAACAATTCCAAGCATCAGCCCCAAACCGTCAATTTTCTTTACTGCCTTGATTTCCATCAGTTTGTTTTTAAGGTAGTTGCTCTTTAATGCAATTTCTTCAAAAAACTCTTTGTTGCAAATCTTATTGAGAACAGCCAAGCCGCCTGCACATGCTATCGGGTTTCCCCCAAAGGTTGAGCCATGTGTGCCTGCTGTAAGCACATTATCACATTTTTCCCTTGCAAGGCAGGCACCAACAGGAACTCCACCAGCAAGCCCTTTTGCAAGGGTAGTTACATCGGGTTTAACATCATATATCTGAGATGTCAAAAGCCTGCCGGTTCTCCCCACACCTGTCTGAACTTCATCAGCAATTGTGAGAATATCCCTGTTTGCACATTCGGTGAAAATTGCATCTACAAAATCCTTTTTAAGTGGTATAACACCACCCTCACCCTGGACAAACTCGAACATTACAGCACAAACTGTATCGTCAAGCTTTGATTTTAAATCCTCGATATTGTTTACTTCAACATATATAAAGCCCTCAACAAAGGGGAAGAAATAGTTGTGAAATGAATCCTGCCCTGTGGCAGAAAGAGTAGCAAGGGTTCTGCCATGAAAAGAATTAACAAGGGTAATAATATTATGCCTGCCCTTGCCGTATTTATCATAGCTGTATTTTCTTGCAAGCTTGATAGCACATTCATTAGCCTCAGCACCACTGTTCCCAAAGAACACCTTTGAATATCCGGTTTCATCACAAAGCTTTTGTGCAAAATCAGCCTGAATTTTTGTATAATAATAGTTTGAAGTGTGTTGAAGTTTTTTTGCCTGGTTGCATATAGCATCAACCCATTCATTGTCGCAATAGCCGAGTGAGTTTGTGCCTATACCGCTGCCAAAATCTATATATGGCATATTATTCTCATCAAAAGCAGTGCGGTTTTCGCCACTTTCAAGCACAAGGTCAAACCGCCCATATGTGCCCATTATATGAGAATTAAATTGCTCAGTAGTTGAAGACAAATTAATCATTACCTTTCTTTTTTAGTTTTGAATATTTAAACATATATTCAAAAGCTTTAACTATAATAAAGCCGATTGTTGAGCCTATTGAAAAGTGCTATTATGAATTTTAATATAAAATAAAAGTGCATATTTGCGGGGGCTTTGCGGTCGCCCCCGCACCCCTTCGCATCATAAGTTAGAGTATAATTATCAAATAATAATTTCGCCTTGCAAATAGCAGACAGCATTTCCGCCTATTTTTACTCTGTCGCCACAATCCTCACAATATAGAATGCCACCACGCTGTGAAAGCTGTTTTGCTACCATTTTAGTTTTGTTCAGCCTTTCACTCCAAAAGGGAATAAGCGTGCTATGTGCTGAGCCTGTTACAGGGTCTTCTATAATCCCTGCATTGGGGGCAAAAAATCTTGAAACAAAGTCGCATTTGTCGCCCTTTGCAGTAACAATAACTGCAAACGCAACAGATGAGGTTACAAGGCTCATTTTCTCTATATTGGGTTTAAGATTTAAAACATCACTTTCCTTATCCAGCAAAACAAGCAAATCCCGTGATAAATGCGCCTCAGCTATATGGCATCTCAAAGCAGGAATAAGC
>QKDG01000107.1 GCA_003246805.1 Clostridia bacterium
ATAGTTGCAATAGTCATCAAAAAGGATTCATCAAGAGCCTTGCCTTTTAAAATATTTTTAAAAGCCTTAAAAACAACATCATACCCTACAATTATGTAGCTTGCTGCCACTGCATAAAAGCTCATATATTTATTCTGTATTAGCAAAGAAGCAACGAATAATATCAAAGCAAAAATAATTCTTAATATATCATTTTTTTCTTCCTCATGCCCATGATTGACAGAGGAAAATTCTTGAACCTTAACGTCATTTTCAATTGAAGTAACAATATCGGTTATAATATTGATAGAGGTTTTTTTATCAATATCTGTTTCATATTTGAGCTGTTTTGTAACAAAATTAAGCTGGGCTTTTTTAATTCCTGGTGTATTTTGTATTTGCTCAATTATTTTGTTGGCACAGTTTGCGCAGTCAAGACCATTCAAAGTCAGAATAATTTTCATAGCTCCTCCTATTCCAGAACATGGTCCATGCCCATGTTCAATATTGTTTGTATATGCTCGTCACACAAGGTGTAGTACACAATTTTCCCGTTTCTCCTGTATTTTACAAGACGTGATTGCTTTAATACCCGTAGCTGATGAGAAATTGCAGACTGGCTCATATTCAAAAGTGAAGCTATATCACAAACACACATTTCACCGTCGATAAGAGCATAGAGAATTCTTACTCTTGTAGAATCACCAAAAACCTTGAAAAGCTCAGCAATGTCATATAAAATCTCCTCATCGGGGAGATTTACAAGCAGGTGCCTGTTTGTATGTAGTTTTTCACCGGTACAATTGCAGGATAAATTATTATCACTCATTACAATACTCTCCTAACATGTGAATAATTGTTCATATATAATTATATCATAAATAATTGCCGTGTCAAGAATAATTTTAAAGATTAAAGCTTATTAATTATTGTACAAAGACATTGTATTTTTTTGAAAAATATGTTATTATAATAACTAAGGAAAAGACTGTTTGATGAAAGGAGTTCTATATGTGGGAGATTATTCTATGGGCATCTTTGTTCGTTATTCTTACAGTAAGTGAGCTTGCAACCTATCAGCTGATATCAATATGGTTTGCAATAGGCGCATTGATAGCTTTGATATGTGCTGTATTTAATGTTGGCTTTGGTTTGCAGATTCTGATTTTTACTGTTGTAGCAGCCTTCTTATTGATTATAACAAGGCCATTTGTAAAAAAGCTGCAGGCAAATAAGCATGTTCCTACAAATTCAGAGCTTGACGTAGGGAAAACAGCAATTGTAATACAGAAGATAAATAACAATGAGCTTACCGGAAGAGTAAGAATAAATGGCATTGACTGGAATGCGCGTTCTGTTGATTCTTCGATTATTGACGTTGACAGCAATGTAATTGTTGAGGAAGTTGACGGGGCAAAGCTTCTGGTAAAAAAATTATAAAAACATAGGGGGATTAAGTATGGAAGGGTTAATTATTCCAATAGTAATCGTGTTCATTTTGCTGGTGTTTATTGTGAACATAAAAATTGTTCCACAGGCACAAGTTTATGTTATCGAACGTTTTGGTGTATTCCATCAGGTATGGAACAGTGGGATTCACTTTCTTGTTCCTTTTGCTGATAGAATAGCAAAAAAGGTATCAATAAAAGAACAGGTTGTTGACTTTAAGCCGCAGCCGGTTATCACAAAGGATAATGTAACTATGCAGATTGATACTGTCGTGTTTTTTCAGGTGACTGACGGAAAGCAGTTTGCATACGGTGTTGAGAGGCCTCTTTCAGCTATTGAGAATTTAACAGCAACCACACTTCGTAATATAATCGGTGAGCTGGAGCTTGACTCTACTCTTACATCACGTGATACAATCAACACAAAAATTACAGCTATTCTTGACGAAGCAACAGACCGTTGGGGAATAAAGGTAAACCGTGTTGAGCTTAAAAACATTTTGCCTCCTCGTGAAATACAGGATGCAATGGAAAAGCAGATGAAGGCAGAACGTGAACGTCGTCAGAAAATCCTTGTAGCAGAGGGTGACAAGGCATCACAGATTCTTGTAGCTGAGGGTGAAAAGGGTGCGAAAATTCTTCGTGCTCAGGCTGATAAGGAATCCGAAATCCTAAGGGCTGAGGCTGAAAAGCAGGCAATGGTATTGCGAGCTGACGCTGTTCGCCAGCAGAAGATTCTTGAAGCACAGGGTGAATCTGAGTCTATTCAGATGATTCAAGAGGCACTTGCTGAAAGTATTATTAAGCTTAATAACGCAAATCCGAATCAGAATGTTATTGCTCTTAAAGGGCTTGAGGCATTCACCAAAGTAGCTGACGGCAAGGCGACAAAAATTATCATCCCATCTGAGATTCAGGGGCTTGCAGGGCTTGTTACATCAGCGAAAGAGCTTATATCAAAAGATTAAAATTAAAAGCAGGATGTTATCATCCTGCTCAGAGTATCGAAAAACTATGATATTTTATGCGAAGGGGTATGGGGGCGACCGCAAAGCCCCCACAAATACGTGCTTCAATTTATAATAGAATTGAAGAAAATGGCTTTTTCTACAAGCTGAGCAGGATGTTATCATCCTGCTTTTTCATTAACTGATTTTTTGACGTTAACGAGTTCAGTATAAAATTATGATTATTACATTTTTGTCATTTTCGACAATAAAAATGTAAAAAAACTAGATATATTCTTATATAATAATTATTGAGTTTTGTGTAATAATAATGTAAAATATATATATGCTGATTAAGTATGAGGTGAACTATGCTGGTTAATGCTATAATAACAAAAAACATAAGATTTACAGCTTATTGTTATAAGGGCATAGTTGCGAACAAAATCACATTATGGAAGAAATGCATTTTAACGTCAATGGAATAGTTGTATTATGCCGCGGCTTTTGTCGTGGCTTTTTTATTTTCCATTGGGAATGGAGGATTGTATGAAAAAAGTTGCTATTGTTATGGGAAGTGACAGTGATTTCCCGATTGTTAAGGAAGCAGTTGTAGAGCTTAAAAAATTTGGTGTTGAGTATGAGGTGCGTGTAATGTCAGCACATCGCACACCTGAAATCGCTTGTGAATTTGCTAAAAATGCAAAGGCAAACGGATTTGGCGTAATTATCGCAGCAGCGGGCAAAGCAGCACATCTTGGTGGAGTAATAGCAGGGCATTCTACCTTGCCTGTTATCGGTATACCTATAAAATCATCAACCCTTGATGGCTTGGATTCGTTATTATCAACTGTTCAGATGCCCGCGGGCATTCCTGTTGCTACAGTGGCTATTGACGGTGCTAAAAATGCCGGAATACTGGCTGTTCAGATGCTTGCAATTGCTGATGGAGAATTGGCTGATAAGCTTGTTAAAATGAAGGAAGAAATGGCAAACGGCGTAGTAGAAAAGGACAAAAAACTTCAGGATGAAGTAAACAAAATATAGAACAATAATAAGTAGGAGGATAAACAATATGGAAAAATTACAGCAACTTTATGAGGGAAAAGCTAAAAAGGTATTCGCAACAAATGACCCTGAACTTTACATTGTAGATTATAAGGATGACGCAACTGCTTTTAATGGTGAGAAAAAGGGAACTATTGAAAACAAAGGTATCATCAACAATCGTGTTACAAATCATCTTATGAAAAAGCTTGAGGCTTATGGGGTTCCTACTCATCTTGTTGAAGAAATTTCAGACAGGGAAACAATAGTTAAAAAAGTTTCCATTGTCCCTCTTGAAGTTATTGTCAGAAATATCGTTGCTGGTTCTCTTGCTAAAAGAGTAGGCCAGCCTGAGGGAACAAAGCTTGGCTCAACAGTTCTTGAATTTTGCTATAAAGATGATGAGCTTGGCGACCCAATGGTAAATGACTATCATATTCTTGCAATGGGCTGGGCAACAAAAGAAGAGCTTGAGCTTATAACAAAGTACTCTTTTATGGTAAATGAATTTTTGACAGCATATTTAAAGGATTTGAATATAGAGCTTATTGACTTTAAGCTTGAATTTGGAAAGACAACAGATGGTACAATTATATTGGCTGATGAAATCTCACCTGACACTTGTCGTTTCTGGGATTCTACCACAGGCGAAAAGCTTGACAAGGACCGTTTCCGCAGGAATATGGGGGGCGAGGTTGACGCTTATAAGGAAGTTATGAAACGCTTGCTTGGCGAATAGAATACTTCATTGATTTACAATTACGGGTAATTATGTTACCCGTAAATTGTTGTTTTTCCCTATTTAATTTGGAGGTTAATATGTTTGATAAGATTAATGAAGAATGTGGCGTTTTTGGTATATATAACAGCCAGGTGACTGACGTTGCAGTTTCTGCTTATTATGGCCTGTATGCTTTGCAGCACAGAGGGCAGGAGAGCTGTGGCATTGTTGTAAATGATGACGGGGTTTTTTCTCATCACAAGGATATCGGGCTTGTAAATGAGGTATTCAACAAGGATGTAATGAACAAGCTGGGAAAAGGAAAAATAGCAATAGGACATGTGCGTTATGGTACTACTGGTATTTCAAATCGAACAAACACTCAGCCACTTGTTGTTCGCCATATAAAAGGCCCGATGGCAATAGCACACAACGGCAACCTGACAAACGCTGCACAATTGCGTGAGGAATATGAGCTTAAAGGTGCCATATTCCATACAACAAATGATACTGAGGTTATTTCGTATGCTATTACCGAAAAAAGGCTTGAAACAGGCTCCATAGAAGAAGCAGTTGAACAGGCAATGTATAAGGTTGAGGGTGCGTATTCTCTTTTGATTATGTCAGCGCAAAAGCTGATAGCAGCAAGGGATAAAACAGGTTTCAGGCCACTTTGTATAGGAAAAACAAAAGAGGGTGGCTATGTTTTTGCAAGTGAGACCTGTGCACTTGATTCAATAAACGCAACATTTATTCGTGATGTCAAGCCTGGTGAAATTGTAATCGTTAAGAATAACAAGCTAACGTCTATTACAACACACTGTGGCTCAAAGGGGCAGCTTTGTGTATTTGAATTTGTTTATTTTGCAAGGCCTGATTCAGTGATACAGGGGTATTCTGTTCATAAGGCAAGGCTTCGTGCAGGGGAGTTTTTATTCAAGGAGCACCCTTGTGAGGCAGATGTCGTTGTCGGTGTCCCTGATTCAGGGCTTGATGCCGCGCTCGGATTTTCACACGCGAGTGGTATTCCTTATGGAATAGGCTTTATCAAAAACCGTTATGTGGGCAGAACCTTTATTCAGCCAACGCAGGGCGAAAGAGAAAATCTTGTAAGAATAAAGCTTAACGCAATAAAGGATACAGTAAACGGGAAAAGAGTTGTACTTATCGATGATTCAATAGTGAGAGGAACAACCTCTGCAAGAATTGTAAATCTGATACGTGAGGCTGGTGCTACGGAAGTTCACATGAGGATTTCAAGCCCTCCTTTCATGAATCCGTGCTATTTTGGAACAGATATTGACAGCAAGGAAAATCTTATAGCCTGCAAAATGTCAACCGAAGAGATTCGAAGGCAAATTGGCTGTGATTCACTCGGATATTTAAGCATTGATGGTGTTAAGAATATTGCCAAGGATGCTGAATGCGACTTTTGTTGCGGTTGTTTCAGCGGGGATTATCCTGTTGGGGTGCCTCAGGAAATGCCAAAGGATAAATTTGAGTATAAGATAAACAAAAAGCTTTCAGTTAATATAGAATAATTCATCTTGTGAAAGAAAGAGGTATTTTTATGAAGAGTTTCAGCGAAAGCTATAAACAGGCTGGTGTTGACGTTACTGCCGGATATAAAGCAGTTGAGCTTATGAAGCAACACGTTGCCAGAACAATGACAAGCAATGTATTATCGGGTATCGGTGGTTTTGGTGGGCTGTATGAGCTTGATATTACTGATATAAAAAAGCCTGTGCTTGTTTCGGGAACTGATGGTGTAGGCACAAAGCTTAAAATTGCTTTTTTAATGGATAAGCACAACACTGTCGGAATCGACTGCGTTGCTATGTGTGTAAACGATATAATTTGCTGTGGTGCAAAGCCACAATTCTTCCTTGATTATGTTGCTGTTGGCAAAAATGTTCCTGAAAAAATTGCTGAGATTGTGTCAGGAATAGCTGATGGTTGCGTAATGGCAGGCTGTGCATTAGTCGGGGGAGAAACAGCAGAGATGCCAGGATTTTATCCTGAGGATGAATATGACCTTGCAGGCTTTTCTGTTGGAGTTGTTGATAAGGAAAAGATTTTAAAGCCTGATACACAAAAGGCAGGGGATGTTATAATCGCCTTGCCATCAAGCGGAGTACATTCAAACGGGTTTTCTCTTGTAAGAAAGATTTTTACAGTAAGCGGGCAGAATCTTGCACGGCACTATTCTGAGCTGGGGCAAACACTTGGCGAAACATTGCTGACACCAACAAAAATATATGTTAAGCCAATAATTGCACTTCTTGAAAAGGTTAACGTAAAATCAATTTCTCATATCACAGGCGGTGGTTTTTATGAGAATATTCCACGTTCACTTCCTGACGGTATTTCAGCAAAAATAAAAAAATCGGATGTTCGTATTCTGCCGATATTTGAGCTAATCCAAAAGCTTGGCAATATTCCTGAAAGGGATATGTTTAACACCTTTAACATGGGTGTGGGAATGTGTGTGGTTGTTGATAAGGCAGATGCTGACAAAGCATTAGAAGCCTTGAAAGCAAACGACGAAGATGCTTATATTCTTGGCGAACTTGTTGACAGCAACGAGGGTGTTATAATAGATTAAGAAAAGAGGGTATAAAATGAAAAAGGCTATATTGCTATTAAGCTTTTTTGTTTTTTTATGCCTTTGTGGATGCTCATTACAGAATAACAACAGTTTTAGCAACAACTATTCAGAAGAATTACAAAGTATTGAAAACTCCTCTAACAATATTTCCTATATTAATCCGCAAGGCATGACAATAGAAACAAGAGTGTTGGTTCCCGATGGATTTTCACGAACACAGGCAGATGAATATGGTGTATTCATAAGAAATTTACCGCTATTGCCTGACAACAGCCCCATTTTAATGTATAATGGCAGCAAAAAAGGAAATCAGAATATTCACATTGCGGTTGTTGATATTGATGTGGGAAACCGTGATTTGCAGCAGTGTGCTGATTCTGCTTTAAGAATACGTTGCGAATATCTATTTTCAACAGGGCAGTATGATAAAATTAATTATCATCTCACAAACGGCGATGAATTCCCTTATGTAAAATATCGTGACGGTTACAGATTAAATGTTGAAGGCAATAAAACAAGCTTGGTAAAAACCTCTGATTACAGCAACAGCTATGAAACGTTCAGGAAATATCTTGACGTATTGTATTGTTATGCGGGAACATTGTCAATATCAGCTGAAAGCAAACTCGTAGATAAGACTGAGATGAAAATAGGTGACATTTTTATAAAGGGTGGCTCGCCAGGGCACTGTGTCATAGTTATGGATATGTGTGAGAATGCAAAGGGGGAAAAAATGTTTCTGTTAGGGCAGGGATACAGCCCGGCTCAGCAGATACATTTGCTAAAAAATCCTGGTTCATCCTGCCCGTGGTATTCACTTGATGAGCTTTCATATCCTTTTGGCACTCCCGAATATACTTTTTATGAAGAATGCCTCAAAAGAATGCCTTGATTTTTTTGGGGGGAATAATTAAGCCTGATTTTTGAAAGGATGACAGCTATGGAAAATAAGTTAAGCAAACTTCAAAAAACGTTATTGATTATTATTCCTTTGATAATTTCATTATTTTTAGTATTGTATATTATTACCGTTTCACAAAAAGGGATATTGTTTGAAGGTGTATTTATAAAGCAGAATATTGATGGAAACAAGATAAGCTATTCTGGCTACATCTTTGATGAAAGTGTAACAATTACCAATGAAAAAATGGATAATCAAAATAAGGTTTTGATTAACATAGGCGATAAGTATAGCAATGAGTATTTAGTTAAATTTGGCACAATTAATGATAACGGCTTATTGGACGTATCTATTTATGAAAAAGATAAAGCGATATTCAATGGCTATTATGCAGATTGGGGGCTTGTAAGGACGGGTACAGGTGGTGTTAGTTTTGATGAAAATTCAGTGTACTACATCGCCGATAATATCCCTGACTGGCAAAATTATTCGGTACCACTGGGGACTATTGCTAATATTGCGAAAAGCGAAAATCTTACGCATTATGGGGAGTGGTGGGTTTTTGTTTTAGTTACTTTATTATCGGGTATAATAATGCTTGACATAGCATTCCCACTACTGTTTTTCAAGTTAAAGCATTTTCTCACTGTGCAGGATGCTGAACCTACTGAGTTTTTTATTATGACACAAAGGTTTAGCTGGAAGTTGGCTCCGTTTCTGATATCAATTTTTTACATTGCAGGGCTTTTTATATTAGCATAAATAGCTTTAAAAAGTAAATAAAGATGTGAGCCGAGGATATGTTATGGAATGGTGGAAAATAGTTCTTATTGTTATTGATATAGCAGCGATAGTAGGGTTATTAGTTTTGTTTAAAGATTTTAGAAGATTTTTAAAGCGGGTTGAAGACAAGACCGTTTCTTCACAAACTGAAATACTTGTTAAAAAGTATCTTAGGTGGCTGTGTATACTTACTATACTGATTTCTGCAATAGGTGTGGCATTTATCATTTTGAACAGCATTCTTAAATAAGCTTTATTAAAAAAAGGGGTAGCCATGTATTTTGATAAAATAGCGTTTAATTGGGACAATCTTTCAAAGCAGGAGCGTGCACAGGCACTTTCTGATAGAATTAAAGAAGAAGTGAATGATGCCTCAAAGCTGACGGCACTGGATTTTGGCTGTGGAACAGGGCTTATCGCATTTAACTTAACAGATACCTTCAACGAAATCTATTGTACTGACTTATCAAAAAATATGCTTGAAGTTTTAAACAACAAGCTGACAGAATCTGATAATGAGAAAATTAAAATAATTGAAATCAATAGCCTTGATAGTGAAATTTTTGCCGAAAAATTTAATGTTGTATTCAGTTCAATGGTTTTTCATCATATTGTGGATATTGAAACTGAGTTAAAAAGGCTTTATCATCTTTTAAAGAAAGATGGAATAATAATTATAATTGATTTGGATGTTGTTGATAAGCGATTCCATAGCGATAATGGGGATTTTGACGGACACCATGGCTTTGACCGAGAAAGCCTTGCAGATAGCTTGAAAAACATTGGTTTTAAGAACACAAGTTATAAAACAGTTTTTAGTGGTAAAAAGAAAGTTGATAACGATGATATAAATTATTCACTTTTTCTTATAAAAGGTGAGAAATAGATTTAATCAACAGGAGTATAAAATGAAAAACATTGTTGTTTTAGTTTCAGGCGGGGGAACAAATTTACAAGCACTTATTGACGCTCAAAAAGCGGGAAATATTAAAAACGGAAGAATAACCTGCGTGATATCCTCAAACCCTGATGCTTATGCGCTGATAAGGGCGCGGGAAAACGAAATTTCAACAAGAGTTATAGCAAGAAAAGAGTATTTTGATATAAAAGGATACAGCAAGGCTATTAAAGATGCCCTTATAGAAGAAAAGGCTGACCTTGTTGTTTTTGCCGGATTTATGTCTATTCTTGATGAACAGGTTGCAAATGCATTCCCTATGAAGATGATAAATGTTCATCCTGCCTTGATACCCTCGTTTTGTGGAAAAGGTTTTTACGGGCTGCATGTTCATGAAGCTGCCCTAAAATCAGGGGTGAAGCTGACGGGTGCGACAGTTCATTTTGTAACAGAGGTCTGCGATGGTGGGCCTGTTATTCTGCAAAAAGCAGTTGAAATTCTCTATGGCGATACACCGGAAATTCTGCAAAAGCGGGTTATGGAGCAGGCAGAGTGGGATATTTTGCCGCGAGCTGTTTCGCTTTTTTGCGAGGATAGAATTTTTATAGAAAACGGTATAGCTTATATAAAATAATTTTTTGGAGGTTTAAATGGAACTGATTTCAATTTTCGATGATTTAAAGGGCAACACTTATCCCGGAAGAGGAATAGTTATCGGTAAATCAGCGTGCGGGAAGTTTGCTGTAACAGCTTATTTTATTATGGGCAGAAGTGAAAACAGCAGGAACAGAATTTTTGTGGCTGAGGGTGATGGAATAAGGACACAGGCTTTTGATGAATCAAAGCTGACTGACCCTTCGCTTATCATCTATTCGCCTGTTCGTGTTATGGGCAACAAAACAATAGTAACAAACGGCGATCAGACAGATACAATATACAAGCTGATGAATAAGCAGTTCACTTTTGAGCAGGCGTTAGAAACAAGGGAATTTGAGCCTGATGCTCCAAATTATACACCACGAATTTCAGGAATAATGAATATCGGCAATGATTTTAACTACGCTTTATCAATTCTAAAAACTGCTGATGGCAACCCGGAATGCTGTGAGAGATTTACCTTCTCATATTATTCACCTTTAAAGGGTGAGGGGCATTTTATCCACACCTATAAAAATGACGGTAATCCGATACCTTCCTTTGAGGGTGAACCAAAAAGGGTTGCTATTACAGAGGATATTGATACATTCACACAAAAGCTGTGGGAAAGCCTGAATGAAGATAACAAGGTTTCGCTTTTTGTGAGATATATCAATATCGAAACAAAAGAGGCTGTAACGAAAATAGTGAATAAAAACGTATAACGGAGGATTGAAATGGCAAAGGAATTATTATTAAAATACGGCTGTAATCCAAATCAGAAGCCAGCAAAGATTTTCACAGATAACGCTGAACTTCCTATAACAGTGTTGAATGGTAACCCAGGCTATATAAATTTTATGGATGCCTTGAACGGTTGGCAGCTTGTAAAGGAACTTAAAGCGGCAACAGGAATAGCGGCAGCAACCTCCTTCAAGCATGTTTCTCCTGCTGGTGCTGGGCTTGCATTGCCCTTATCGGATACATTAAAAAAGATATATTTTGTTGACGATTTAGAGCTTTCTCCACTCGCCTGCGCATACGCAAGGGCAAGGGGAGCAGACAGAATGTCATCCTACGGGGATTTTATCGCACTTTCAGACATTTGCGATAAACAGACTGCTGTGATGATTTCAAGGGAGGTTTCTGACGGTATTATCGCACCAGGCTATACTGATGAGGCGCTTGAAATATTAAAGGGCAAAAGAAAAGGCACATATAACGTAATCAAGATAGATGAAAGCTATGTTCCTGAACCAATTGAGCATAAGCAGATTTTTGGAATCACCTTTGAACAGGGCAGAAACGAAATAAAAATCGACAAAACAGCACTTGAAAATATTGTGACTGAAAACAAGAATATCCCAGATGACAAAAAGAATGATTTGATTCTTTCTCTTATCACACTAAAATATACTCAGTCCAATTCTGTTTGCTATGCGCATGAGGGGCAGGCTATTGGTATCGGCGCCGGGCAGCAATCAAGAATACACTGCACAAGGCTTGCAGGCAATAAAGCAGACAACTGGTTTTTAAGGCAGTCACCACAGGTAATGGGCTTGCAGTTCGTTGACGATATCCGCCGAGCTGACAGAGATAATGCTATTGATATTTATATTTCAGATGATTATATGGATGTTCTGGCTGACGGAGAGTGGGAAAAAGTGTTTAAATACAAGCCTGAAATATTCACAAAAGAAGAAAAGCAGGCATTTCTTTCACAGCAAACAGGCGTATGCCTTGGCTCTGACGCTTTCTTCCCGTTTGGTGATAATATTGAACGTGCATATAAAAGCGGAGTTTCATATATTGCTCAGCCCGGTGGTTCAATAAGGGATGACCATGTAATCGATACCTGCAACAAATATAATATTGCAATGGCATTTAACGGAATAAGATTATTTCACCATTAATAGTGAGGTATAATCAATGAAGATTTGTGACAAATATCCCTGGCTTGTGGATTATCTTTTATCAAAGGCTGGGGCAGAAAGTGATTTTAAGGCTGAATGGCAATGGACACGTTTTATGATTAAAGGAAAAATGTTTGCTGCTTTTTGCGCTGATGAGTCCGAATGCCCTCTTATTACTGTAAAATGCGAGCCTGATTTTAACTTTGAGCTTAGAAACACCTTCCCCGATATAATCCCAGGCTATTATATGAATAAAGTGCATTGGAATTCTATTAAGGTTAATGGTGACGTGCCTGATAATATAATAAAGGAAATGTGCGACAGGGGATATAATCTTATTTTAAAGTCACTTCCGAAAAAAGTGAGAGAAGAAGTACTGACGATGGAAAGGAATTCTTGATATGAAGTTATTAGTTGTGGGCAGTGGAGGACGTGAGCACGCTATTATATTGAAGCTATCTGAAAGCAAAAGGGTTTCGAAGATATATTGTGCTCCCGGAAATGCCGGCATAGCAAAGTTTGCTGAATGCTTTGATGTAAAAGCAACAAATATAGAAGGAATGGTTGAGCTTGCAAAAAAGCTTGAGGTTGATATGGTAGTTGTTGCTCCTGATGACCCTCTTGTGCTTGGAATGGTAAATTCAATGAATGACGAGGGGATAAAAACCTTCGGGCCTGATTTTGCCGCTGCCGCTATCGAGGGAAGCAAGGTTTTTTCAAAGAATCTGATGAAGAAATATAATATTCCAACAGCTGATTATAAAGCTTTTTCTGACCCTGAAGATGCAATTTTATACCTAAAAGAAAAATGCAATTATCCGACTGTTGTAAAAGCAGACGGGCTTGCACTTGGAAAGGGTGTTGTCATCGCTCAAAATGCAGAGGAGGCAATTGATGCGGTTGAAGCAATAATGTTCGATAAAATATTTGGCAACAGTGGCAATCAGATAGTTATTGAAGAATTTCTGACAGGCCCTGAGGTATCTGTTCTCTCATTTTGTGATGGCAAAACAGTAGTGCCTATGATTTCTTCAATGGACCATAAGCGTGCACTTGACAACGATGAGGGGCTGAATACCGGCGGGATGGGAACAATAGCGCCAAACCCATTTTATACTGACGAAATAGCAAAACTATGTATGGAAACTATATTTATCCCTACTGTTAAAGCTATGCAGGCAGAAAACAGGGAGTTTAAAGGTTGCCTGTACTTTGGGTTGATGCTTACTGAAAACGGACCAAAGGTGATTGAATATAACTGTCGCTTTGGCGACCCTGAAACTCAGGTGGTTCTGCCATTGCTTGAAACAGATATCGTCGATATATTTGAAGCTATATGGGAAGACAAGCTTGACAAAATAGATATAAAATGGAAGAACGGCGCTGCTGCCTGCGTAATTATGGCAAGTGGTGGTTACCCCAAAAAATATGAAACAGGTATAGAAATAACAGGGCTTGACAAAAGCGGACAGGTTGAAGGTGGCTTTGTTTACCATGCGGGGACAAAAAATGAAGGCGGTAAAATAGTTACCGCAGGTGGCAGAGTTCTCGGGGTTACCTGCACAGGTGAAAATCTTAAAGAAGCACTTGACAAATCGTACGCCCTAATAAGCAGAATAAAATTTGATAAAGCCCATTACCGTACAGATATAGGGAAAAAGGTATTATAGAAAACAAATATTAATGTTCACAATTTCTTATCACACAATTAAGGAAAAGATTTATAAAAATTATATTGCATTTTAAATCAAATATTTTTAGTCGCCACAAACCTATATTAGTATTTTTTGTAAATACTTATAAAATTGAACATGAATGTGTTGCAATTATTAACATAATATGCTATATTTGTAATATCAATATTGTGAATATTGATATTACATTTTATTTGAGGTGACATTATTGAAGAGTTATAGTAACGGGATGAAGTTCTGGCGGGCAATTAATTTTCCGCTTGTATATCTTGGCATGCAGGTAGTAGTATCGGGGATTGTTTCCTTTGTTTTTGCATTTCTTTATATATTGGCAAATATGCCACAACCCATGGAGAAAATGTACACCCCTGAATTTCAGAATGAAATGATAAGTGCAATGGGGCCGGTAATTATATGGTCGACATTAATAAGCGCAATTATATCCGGGTTTATATTTATACTGATTTTCAGGAAGGATAAGCGCGAAAATAATGAATATCACGCAAAGCCAAACCTATTCATTATAGCTTGCACAGTTTTCTTTGGCTTTGTATTGCAGATAATGATTTCAGCAATACTTACACTGATTGATGTGAATTCCATTGCTCCTGAATATGTAGAGCTTATAAACAGCATTTTTTCCGGCAACATTATTGTTATTATTATAGCGGTTGGGATAATTGTTCCGATAGTTGAGGAGCTTTGCTTCAGGGGAATAGTATTCAACAGGCTGAAAAGGGATTTAGCATTATGGCCTGCGGTGGTCATTCAGGCGGTTATCTTCGGGGTTGCACACCTTAATATAGTTCAGGGGCTTTACGCTGCTTTCCTCGGAATGATTTTTGGGCTTTTATACTACAAATTCAAAAACATTCTGGTTCCGATTGTTGCACATATTGCAGTAAATTCATCTAATTTTGTAATGCCATATATTTTCAACAGCGAGGAAGCTTTTGTAAACAATGCTTGGATTATAATTTTGGTTTCTGCATTTGTCAGCGCGATTTTAGGCTATGTTTACATGAAATATCATTGCCCTTTGGTAGAAATTCCTGAAAATATCACTGTGGTAGAAAATATCACAAACAACACAGACGAAGGTTTAAATAGCAATTTGTATTCAGCCTTTAATGATGAAAATCAAGGAATAGGGTATGTAGAAAACATGGCTGATAATCAGAATAAAAGGACTCATACACCATCGCTTGTTCTAATGATAATAGGCCTCGTATTTGCTATTCTATTACCACTTGTAACATATCCGTGTAGTATAATCAGCCTTGTAATGAGCATTTCTAAAAAGAAAGAGTATAAAACCAAATTATTAATTATACTAAATATTGTTGCTTTAGTTATAGCAATTGTAAATAGTGTTCTTGGAGTTTTAAATTATTTAGGTTATATTCATCTTTATTAAAAAATACAAATACCCCCTTATGTAAAAACATAAGGGGATATATTTTTATTTATAATATCATACTAACCTTGTTGAGCTAAGATTTCTTGCTTTTTCTTGTTGCCTTTAATGATGTTTGTAATTATAACGGTAATTAGTCCTGCCACAAAAACGCTACCACCAATAATCAATACCTTGAACAACAGCAAGTTTATAAGAACAAGTGCAATATTCCCGGTCTGATTCATTCCAAAAACCATCAGCAGCTGTGTAAGAAATAGTGAAGCTATCAAAAGCATATATATACTTCCACAAATCAAAGCGATATATCCGATAATAGAAATTGAACCCACAGTATTTCTGTTAAGCTTAAAAATAAAGAAAGCAAAAAGAATAGTCAATATCCCGAATGAAACAACAGTAAGAATCTGTGCCCATGGTTTTAACAAAAAGCTGTAGCTGTCATAGTTGATTTCGTCAAGCTTATCTTCAATATTATTTTCTGAGAAAGCTTCAATAACTTCGTTGGCCTCATTATTCAAAAAGCTGTCAATATTATCAAGGTCTTCGTCAGAAAGGCTCACACCAGTAACATCTTCAACCGTATCAACGTGATCCCGAATAAGCTCAGAAATATCGTCAGCAGTCAATTCATCAATGCTTTCGCCTGTAACAATATAATCAACATATCCTGAGGCTTTTTTTGCAAGGAACTCCTGAAATCCGGCTTTGTCAAATATTTTTTGCAGGTCTTTTCTCTCAATATCATAGGGAGAATAAGATTGAATGATTTTATAAACAATGTCATTGATATTGTCGTCAGCTTCAATAGAAAACCCATCTGATTTAACAGAAGAACCAACCTTGATGCTTAAAACATCAACTTTCTCAAAATCTTTTTCAAGCAAGCCTTTGTTGAGCGATACAACCCCGATTAGCGAAGTTATAAACGAAGTTAAAAACAAGAATAAAAATAAAAATGAAAATGCAATTCCAATATAAGATAAAAATCCTTTTTTCTTAACAGGGATGGCAAGAGGTTTACCGGTGTTTATATCATAGTAAACAGGCTGATTATAAACAGGTGTCTCAGGCGTAACTGCATTGTTAGGATAAATATCCTGTGCGTTATATACGGGATAAACTGGTTGCTCCTGATATGTATTTTTTTGCGGTGCAGATAAAGCATCTTCTTGGGATGATGTGCTTTCAAGGCTGATTTCTTCAATGCTGTCGGCGCCAGTATCAGTAATCTCATCGTTATTTACAACAGGCTGGATAAGCTCTTCAGCATAAGCTTCATCCGATTCTTGTGCAACTTCATGGCTTATTGGCGCCTCTGTTACGGTTTCTTCATATTGTGCCTGCATGGGATTATTAACGGCAGTATTTTCTGCTGGGGAATTACTACTGTTATTGCTTAAAAGCATTTCGCCACAATTTGCGCAGAATTTTGATCCATCCTCATTTTTAGAACCACATTTAGTGCAGAACATAACATTCCTCCTCAGTATTTCCAGTTATTAGTGTTTTAATTATAACAATAAATGAAAAATATGTCAATCATATTAGTGCAATTAAAATGTAAAAATTCAGGCATCTGCAAAAAAACAAATGTCTGAAAAATAATTTCTAATCAACAAGTCTGAATTGATTGACAGAAGCTCGATACTCATATTTGATTTTCTTCAATATAAGCACAATTTCATTCTTATCAAAATCATTGTCATCACAAAAAGCATCGAGGTCAAGATAATTATCACGAAGCTGCGTGTTTACATAGCTTAACAGGATAGCTGGATTCTGAGGCAGATTCATATATTCACTTCTTTCAAATTATATTACTATATATTTACATTTATTATATCATATAGTAATTTTTAGTCAAGCTGTTCAGCTAAAGTTTTTTATTTTTACAATAAAATCCTTTATGTTATAAACAGTACGTTTATCCAAAAAATGTTCAATTTTTTCGACCTGTTCAAGCTCGTTTTCTGAATTATTAATAAGGCACAATAACTGGTTCAGGATATTATGCCGTTCTATAAAATACTCACCAATTTCAATACCTTTTTCGGTAGGAACCACATAACCGTATTTATGATATTCAACCAGTTCAAGCGCTTTTAAATGATGAAGCATTTTTGTAACCGAGGATTGATTCACATTCAGCTTTATAGCAAGAATATTTACTCTTACAACGGTATTATTTTTATAAAGTCTGCATATCATTTCAAGATAATCCTCGTTGGCACTAGTTAGTGCTGAGCTTTGAATCAGCTGATAGCCTTTTAAAGTGCGAAATTCATTAGTGTCCATTTATAACCGCCCCTGAATTTATTGTGGCAAGTATCATTTATCTTCATATAATAGCTTTAGGAAATAAAGTTTCCTTAATCAAATATATATTATAAGGTGGCAGATTTTATGAGTAGCATAACTTCGCTTAACTGCCTAAAGGAAGGACAGAAAGCAAGAGTACACAGTCTTATTTCACAAAATAACATAAAAAGGCGGCTTCAGGATATCGGCCTAATTGAGGGAACAGAGGTAATCTGCCTGCACAAAAGCCCGATGGGTGACCCTGTTGCGTATCTGATAAGGGGAGCAGTAATAGCACTTAGAGAAGAAGATTCAAAAACTATAATTGTTTGTAATTGACAAAACCTGTTATTAAACAATTACATTTAATATAAAAATTCTTGATATTAATTTCGAATGATTTAGGGGGCGACAGCAAAGCCCCCGAAAAAACACACTATAATTTGTATACAATTGAAGAACAGCTTTTTCTACAAGCTGATATATAATAAGTATCCGGTTTAATAAAAAATAGAGAGGTGTTTGCTTTGGGTTTAACAAACAAATCAACAGGCAAAAATGTATCGGAATCAATTATTGAAATAAAAAAGCAG
>QKDG01000003.1 GCA_003246805.1 Clostridia bacterium
CGCCTGTGAAATCCCGATGCTCTCGGCAACTTCAACCTGTGTTTTTCCTTTAAAAAATCTTAAAAACAGTATATTCTTCTCCCTTTGCTGCAAAAGATTTATTGCTTCCTTCAATGATATTTCGTCAAGCCAGCTTTCGTCATCGCTTTTATCACCAACCTGGTCAAGTACATATAGTGTATCACCTGAATCAGAATATACAGGCTCATAAAGCGATATAGGGTCGCTTATTGATTCCAGTGCCAGCACAACGTCTGACCTTTTTGTATCTATTTCCTTTGCTATTTCATCTATTGTTGGCTCTCGCTGCTTTTCTTTTGTCAGTTTTTCCTTTGCCTGCATTGCCTTATATGCCAAATCCCTCAATGACCTGCTTACCCTTATCGGGTTATTGTCCCTTAAATATCTCCTTAATTCACCGCTTATCATAGGAACTGCATAGGTTGAAAATCTGACATTCTGGGAAATATCAAAATTATCAATCGCCTTCATCAGCCCTATGCAACCAACCTGAAACAAATCATCTGGATTTTCTCCCCTGCCCGTAAACTTCTGCAATACGCTTAGCACAAGCCTTAAATTGCCATTTATCAGTTTTTCTCTTGCTGATTTGTCACCGTCCTTTACTTTTTTTAGCAAGGCCATTTTCTCTGATTCTTTTAATACTTTTAGCTTAGATGTGTTAACACCACTTATTTCAACTTTATTATAATTCATAGTATGCTCCTGAAATAACTATTCAAGCTACATAAAAATGACAGCCAGTAAATAGATTATTGTCAGGAGCATTTATTATATGCAAATATTGCTTTCAGTAAATTATGGCAGAAGCTAAACCAGGTTCAGATTATCTTTAAGGTTATTAATGATACGCTTTTCAAGCCTTGAAATATAAGATTGAGATATTCCTATAATATCCGCAACCTCTTTTTGCGTCAGTTCCTTGCCTGTCAATAAGCCAAAGCGCATTTCCATTATCTGTTTTTCACGCTCGTTTAGCTTATTTATTTCATTTATTAGAAGTTCCTTTTCAACCTCGCCCTCGATTCTTCTGTTTACAATATCATCATCTGTTCCCAAAATATCTGAAAGCAAAAGCTCGTTTCCATCCCAATCGATGTTTAGTGGTTCGTCTATTGAAATCTCGTTCCTGTATTGTGAGGATTTCCTCAAAAACATCAGAATTTCATTTTCAATACATCGTGAAGCATAGGTGGCAAGCTTGATATTCTTTTCAGGGCAAAAGGTTTTTACTGCTTTGATAAGGCCAATTGTGCCTATTGAAATAAGGTCTTCAATCCCGACGCCTGTTGATTCAAATTTTTTTGCAATATACACAACAAGCCTTAAATTGTGTACTATAAGCTGTTCATGCCCATTCTTCTGGTCTGTCATCAGCATCCTGAAGGCTTCTTCTTCCTCGGATTTCGATAACGGTGCCGGCAGAGTTTCTGACCCGTTTATATAATCTACGCTGTCACTTCCCAGCTTTTTACTTATCCAGAGCAGAATCAGTTTCGTCCTGTTTTTTAGCATCAGGCCCCAATTTTTCATCACTACACACCTTTCTGTTTTATATTAATAATCGTGGATTAAAAATTGCCTTGTCTTCGCTTTTATCTTCAACGCAAAGCCCTATGTATGCATCAACTGGCTTCATCTGGTTTTTTTCGTTTGAAATAAAAATACTTTCTGCCAAAAAAGCAGGTATAATCCCATTATTCCCTATCGTTTTATATGGCAATAACCTCAAACCCCTGAATTTCTTCATCTTTTCAAGATAATCATTAACGTCAAAATTATCACCTAGGTTAATATCCGCCACCATTGCCAGCTCGTGCGATTTGCAAATTATCACAGGTTTTCCACTAAAAGTATCTATAAGAGAATTTCCGGTATCTGCAATCGCATCAATCGTATATGATTTGCCAAACAGGCTGATAATCACCTTGTAGCTGTTGCTTGCATTCAGCTTTTTATCAAGAATATATGTAATTATACATACCATGATATATGAGACAATTGTTGACACCGCAAGGGTTAAGACCGATATATCAAAATATACTGAATAGTTCTGGACGATTATGCTGCTTATCTTTAATAAATCACAGACTGTCAGCATTACACCCGCAAAAATAAAGCTGATTCCCAAGAAAATGAATGTAAGCTTTGCAAATCTTTTAATTGTGCTCCATTTAAAAGCAATCCTTACAATGATAACTGAACAAAGTAGCTTAACAAGGAGATTAAGGGCAAGCCCTAACTCCGGCAACAGAATCATAAGGGCAGATAACGTCCCCAAAACTGATGCAATTATGCATCTTTTTACTGTGAGCGCAGTGTGCGATATTCTTGCTGTTCCTTTCAATAAAAAGTAATTGACATAGACGTTTGTGATTATCAAAACATCCAGATAAATATATGTCATAACCTCTCCGTTTCCCAAGCTTGTATTTAAATTATATATCCATTGATATATTAAAACTGTCGATTTCAGACAGGGAAAAAGCACGAAAAATCTTTTGTATCAATGCACAAAAAAAGTCCCTTGCGTTTTGCAAGGGACAGGCATATTAATTGTATTTAAATTTATTTTTCTAAAAAGAATGCTGAAAATGCTTTATAAGCCATATAAACGTCAATTTTTGAAGTAACTTCAAAGGGAGCGTGCATAGAAAGCACGGGAACCCCCACATCTATTACGTCTACATTAAGGTTTGCTATATAGGCGGCTACTGTTCCGCCACCACCTGCGTCAACTTTTCCAAGCTCTCCGGTCTGCCAAATTACATCATTTTTATCAAGCAGCTGTCGAACTCTTGAAACAAATTCGGCAGAAGCGTCAGATGTTCCGGCTTTTCCTCTTGAACCTGTATATTTTGTCACAACAACGCCATAATTAATCTTTGCTGCGTTTCTTCTTTCTGTAACTTCGGGGAAGTTAGGGTCAAAAGCTGCATTAACATCGGCTGACAAGCATTCAGAATTTGACAGAACTGTTCTGCCCTCTGCCCCAAACTGCTTTGCTAAATCAGCAATAAAATATTTCATATACGCGCTTTGCAGGCCTGTATTGCCGTCGCTCCCTGTTTCCTCTTTATCACTAAGAACAGCCATAACAGTCTTTGATGGATTTTTACATTTTAAAATCGCTTTTAATGAGGTATAGGCACACACCCTGTCATCCTGCCCATAAGCACCAACCATGCTTCTGTCAAAGCCTATATCACGGGCTTTGAATGCAGGTACCACTTCAAGCTCGGCTGAAATGAAATCATCCTCAACAATTGAGTACTTTTTGTTTAGAATATTCAATAAGTTAAGCTTAACCTTTTCGCTTATTTCATCATCCCTGAACGGGCGTGAACCGATGAGTATGTTAAGCTCCTCACCTTTGATAGCATCAGACAATGTTTTCTTCATCTGCTCGGTTGCAAGATGAGGCAGCAAATCAGTTATGCAAAAAACAGGGTCACCTTCATCCTCACCGATATTGACATTAATCTGTTCGCCATCTTTATTGAAAATCACACCAATCAATGACAAAGGTATAGCTGTCCACTGATATTTCTTTATTCCGCCATAATAGTGAGTTTTAAAGAAGCCTATTTCATTATCCTCATAAACAGGGTTCTGCTTTAAATCAATTCTTGGTGAGTCAATGTGTGATGCAGCGATTTTAATACCTTTTTCAATCGGCTCTGTTCCAAAAACTGTGAGTATAATGCACTTTTTGCGGTTGATATAATATATCTTATCCCCTGCTTTATACGCCTTTGATGGCTCGTATTCTTCAAAGCCGTTTTCTCTTGCAAGGATTACACATTTTTCAACTGCATTTCTTTCTGTTTTTGCACAATCAAGAAATTCCTTATAATCTTCACAGAATTTGTCAGCCTTTTGAATCTTTTCTTCATCAAGAATCAAAACTGCATTTTTTCTTTGTGAAACAAGCTTTTCCTGTAAAATTTTCGCCTGTGATTTCTTTTCATTTTCCATAAATTTATATCCTCCCGTCTATATTATTATTTATCATAAAGATTTTTATACGAATGATAAGCATTTAATACCTTATCAACATAATGATTTGTTGTTTTTGAGGGGAATTCACTTATTCCACCGTCTTTTGCAATGCTATCATCAGCCAGCCAGTTATCAACACTTGTCATTCCGGCATGATAGGCAGCCACAGCAAGATTTTCCTTGCCGTATTTTTCAAGAAGATAATTTAGTAGGTATGTACAGTATTCAATATTATATTCAGCAATATACATATCATCAAAGGTTGTGCCACGCTCATCTTTTAGCTTTGATTTAACCCAGTCAAACGCATCCGGCATTATCTGCATAAGGCCACGCGCACCGACATTTGATGTTGCATTCTCATTAAAATTACTTTCAGTCTTAATTACTGCAAAAATCAGATATTTATCTATATCGTATTTTTTTGCTGTTTCTTCAACCTTATCAGCGTAGTCAAGCTTGTAGATAAACTTTTTTTCAAATTCAGGCATTAATAACACAACCGCAATAATCAATGCAACAATTATAAGCATTACTGAAAATATCTTTACTGTATTACCCATTAAACAACTCCTTAATTTTGTCGACTGTTTTTGTTGCTTCTTCTTTAAGGGATTCTAAATTGTCATTATTATAAATCACCATATCAGAACGTGAAATATAAAACTCATCTTTATTCTGTGATGAAAAACGGCTTTTTATCATTTCGTCAGTGATATTATCTCGCTTTGCAATTCTTTGTGACCTTAAATTTTCATCCGCCATTACACAAACAATATAGTTGCAAAAATCATCAACATGGCTTTCAAAAAGAGTAGGTGCATCAATTAGAATATACTTTTTTTCAGCGGCACTAATTTTT
>QKDG01000129.1 GCA_003246805.1 Clostridia bacterium
ATCCAGCCCCTTTAACGAAGGCTTAATAGAAAATGATTTGGTGCTTTTTAATGCAAGCTCTTCAAGTGCCCTGCCACAAGGGAATTGCAGACCAAGCATTATTCCAACCCTGTCAACAGCTTGCCCCGCCTTTAAATCAAGTGAGGATGAAATGTTTGTTATCCTGATAATATCTTGTTTGTCTGGCTCAACCAAAAGGCAGTCTGTCGTCCCCCCGCTTACATGAAATGCAATGAAGGGTTCATTGATTAAATCAAGCTTATTGCAGGAAAACAAAGCAGCAAGTATGTGCCCTGCCTGGTGGGAAGTTGCATGAACATTGATATTGTTTATATTTCCTATACACAAAGCAAGGCTTTCACCCGCTAAAAAGCAAGGCATAAACGAGCCATCGGTATTGCGTGGCTTATTGGATACCCCTATCCCTTTAATGCTGTGCTTGTCCAAAAATAATCCACCGATGAGCTCAGGAAGTTGTTTTGTGTGATGAAAAAGTGCATCACTTTGCCTTATACCAAGCTCTCCGCTTTTTACAGGCAAAAGCTTTTTTAATTGTATTATTGTATTGTCTTTATTATTATAAACAGCAACAGAGGTTGTGTAATTGCTTGTATCAATACCTAAATACTCAGGCATTTACATTCCCCTCAGTTTCCCTTGCAAATGAGCCTAATATACCGTTAATAAACGAAACGTCAGGCGTTTGGGCATATTTTTTTGCGAGCAGAACAGCTTCATTGATTGCTACATTTAAAGGCACCTTTTCATCATATAATGCCTCATATAAAGCTAATCTTAATAATGCATGGTTTACCTTTGGAATTCTTACGACATTCCTCTTTTCACTGAATTTTGCAATAATTAAATCAAGCTCATCAGCCTTTTGAACTACATTAGTGAAAGTATCAATAACCTCGGAATTAATCGTTATGTCATCAATATTTTCAGCAAGCTCAATAATTTCTTCAATCGTATCATCTCTGAACATTTTTTCAAAAATCAAAATAAATGCAGATTCACGATTCTCACGCCTTGTAGGTGCCATATTTTCAACTCTTTCTTTAAAACATCAGAACACAAAGCAAGCCCTTTAAAAAGAGCTTGCAATTGTCAGTTATTATTTGTATTATCAAATACAATTCCTGCAATGGTAACGTTAACCCTTGCTACTGCAACGCCTGTCATTGTCTGGACGGAAGATTTTACATTGTTCTGAATTTCTTCGGCAACAACAGTAACCTTGTTCCCCATTTTAACATTAATACTTATACTGATTTCAACAACATCACCTGTCAGCCTGATTTTTATGGCATTGTTTTTCTCAGATTTTATAAACGCATTTTTCAGTATAGGGGCAACCGGCGCCAGGCTATCTACACCCTTGATTTCTAATGTTGCATTCTTTGCAATTGTAAAAATTACATTTTCTGAAACCTTTAAGGTTCCTGTTTGGAAGTTTTCACTACGTTCCATTTCGCAGCCTCCTTTTAAGAGTCTAACGAAGAACTTTGCGACTTCGTTAGCGCTTTTTAAAAATATATATATTTATTATACCATATTTTTAAAAAGACACAACTACTTAACATCAAGAATTCTAATATTTTCTCTCTCAATTGTCACCTGGCTTAGCAAAATCTCATAAATCTGTGCTGCCTGGCTTGGCAATAAGCCTTCACTCTTGACAAGTATGCTTGCATTTGTTCCATCAAGATAAACAACACAATCTTCAAAGCCTACTGCTTTTATTAAGCTTTCAACTGTGTTTTCCTGTTCTACAAGCTTTGACATAGCTGTTGCTTTTTCTGCAATAACAGATTTTTCATTTTCCGTCAGATCGCCGCCGTTGTAGATACTTTGAAGTGTTTCAACAGCCTCATCACGCTTTGTCATTTTATCAATTCTTGCCTGAGCAAAAGAATCATCCGAGCCTTCTCCGTTGACGTATGCCACATCATTATAGTTACCGCCAGCACCCTCAATAATATTCGTAGGCTTTAATTCTGTTGGGATATCAGACAAAACATAATTAACATAGATAGCTATACCAAGAATCAAAGTAAGGCACGCAAGAATTATCTGCTTTTTGCCGATAATTAAATTTGTTTTTTTCATAATATTCTCCATTCTGCTGTTTAGCATTATTTATTTAGCTTAATTTATGTATATTAAGGCTTGTTTGAATTTATACATATTGTGATTTTTTTATCCTTTTGCTACGCAAATTTTATTTGTACTTAAATCCAAAACAGCCGACACAGCTGTAAGAATTTTTTCCTGAACCGAAAGACTATTCCCCCCTTCGCAAACTACGATAACCCCGGTAACACTTGGTTTTAAAACTTTTTTCACCAATGCCTCCTTTGTTTTGCCATTATCTACAATGACGTACTGATTCTGATAGTCCTTTGAAGTTTTATCAGATGAACTATCGTATTTTGTGCTGTATTCCTCTGCATAAATATATTCTGTTGAGCCTTCTATCGTAATCATTACACTAACTTCACCCACGCCCTGAATTTGCTTGAGGATGTTTACAAGCTCTGATTCAAGCTCTTTTTTATAGGCTGCTGTATCAGTGCTGAAAGCCTCTGTATTCTGTGAAACGGTAGCTTTACTGTCAGAATTGAAGATAGACGACAACCCAACAAGTAAAATGCCAACAATTCCAAAAACGAGTATTAGCGTTGTTTTATTTTTCTCTTTAAGTTTCTCGATAATTGTGTTTTTAATACTGTCAATTCTGCTGTTCATTGTCATCCTCCGAAAAAGTTATATTAACCGGCAAATCACCAATTTCGTTTTTTATGATATTGACAGCTTTTTCCCTATTGCTTTTATCCTGCACAAGCAGTACAAGATTAACCTCACTAATACTTATGCAGTTATCCTCATCAATATTAACCACCAGTAAAATTTCTTTTGGGTTAATACGGTTAACTTTTAGCTTTTCTTTAAGATTATTTTCGATATTCTGCTTAAAGCTGTTTGCAAGGCTTTGGTTATATGTATTCGTAACAGCTATATACTCCTCTGAATTCTCTATTTTTTCTATTGTAGGAACTTCAAAATCAATACCGCCATCAAGCAAGGGGGTTGCTATTGCAATAATAAAAACCATAGAGAAAATGAATCTTATCTGCTTTTTAAGCTTGTCACACGGGGTAATAATATCAAGCATTGATATCGCAATTCCAAGATAGCAGGCTATAAAAGTAAGGCTTCTTAGCTTTTCCATTTTACTTCCCCTTAATTTATATTCAATCCAAGCATCATCATTATCGTTGTTGAAACAATCAGCATTACTGCAAAGCAGGCAAGCAGGCTTATGGCAATTGATAAAACTCCCGCTGTGTTTTTTAGCAATGCCGATACTTTTTTTATCCCCATCAGCTCACCCACAAAGCTACCTACCGAAAGAGAGAGCTGAATAACACCAACAGAAATAAGAGGAGGAACAATTGTTAAAAGCAAAACTACAATTCCAAGTGTTCCTACACCAGAGCGCAATACACCCAAGCTCCCTTTCAGCGTTGAATAAGCATCAGATATTGCACCCCCTATTACCGGAATAAAGCTTGATGCCATAAATTTTGCTGTTCTTACCCCAACACTGTCTGCTGATGTTCCAACAATGCTCTGAATCGTTATCATTGCCACAAAAAGTGTCATCACAAGGCCTAATATCCACTGAATTGTTTTTTTAACAGCATTTGTAATACCGTTTAGGGATATCCCGGGGTTGATGGTTTCAATAATTGACATTGCAAACATAAGCCCCATTAGAGGCAATAAAAATTTTGTTGCTATCTGCACAGCAACCTCAGCCACCAGCAATACCCCAATATTATATACACTTGCTGAGGTTAATGAACCGCCCGCACCTATTACCCCGGCAAATACCGGAACATAAAACATCATGAAATTTGAACCATCATACAATGTGCTTGCTGTTATATTAATGCATTCTGCGATATAATTGAATATAATCCCAAGGCAAACCAAAACACCCACGATATCAACTATTTTTGCCAGAGAGCTATTCTGATTTGAAGATGAAAGATTTTCTACAATTGCAATAAGCAGTATTATCCCGATAAGCAACCCAAGCAGCTTTATTGGCTTGCCAAGATTGCTTTTAATATTTTCAATTATATAGAAAAACACATCCTTGATTGAAAGATTGGTAAAAGCCGTAGGGTCTTCCATTGAAATATTATTTTCATCAAAAAAATCCTTTGCTTCATTTGTTACCGATTCATCAAGCGTAGTGCCATAATTTTCAATAAACTGCTGTTCAAGCGATATTTCCTCAGCATTTACTGCTATTGAGCATGAAAAAATTATGATTAGAATTATCACAGCTTTTTTTATCATCTTATTCTCCTTTTTACGTCTATAAGGTTATTACCCTTTTAACTATTTCAATTAGCTCAGAAAACAGCGGCAAAGCAATGATAAGCAAGGATACTTTTCCCGCAAGCTCAAGCTGATTTGCTATTGCATTTTCTCCTGAATCTTTGCAGAAATCACAGCCAAGCTGTGTCAGATAGCAAACGCCAATGGCTTTAAAGATAATAACAAGGTATTTGTTATCTATCCCAGATAACGAAAACAATTCTTCGATAGCTGAAATTATTGGTGAAATATATGACAATACCAAAAGAAGTATAAAGGATACAATACCTAATACAATTATCAAACCGTATTCCTTGTTAATCTTATCAAATAGCTTTATAAATATTGTGGCAATGATACACATGCCTGTTATTGCAATAATATTCATCAGTTAAACCCGAAGACGCTTTTAATGGTTTCAAAAAGTGCAGCTATTTCGTTTATAACCA
>QKDG01000165.1 GCA_003246805.1 Clostridia bacterium
GCTAAACTTAATAAGAAACCTTTGAGATTCCCAAAGCCAGAAAATCTATCTACCGGACTAACTAAAATAGTTACTAACTTTATAGATTTGTTTTTATTATATATGACAAATGTCGGCCTGCATTGCGTGCATATCTCTAAAAAGGCATTGGTTGCAAGCAGGGGCGCATCGGCTAAAGCTTTGGCTTTTATGGCAAAAAAGCTTAAATCTTATTTATGCACTTTTGTATGCGTTTTAAAAGCAATTTTCTGCCGTATATTTGCAAGCCCCATTTCCTTCTGCAACGAGGTTAAGGAAAAACACACCGAGGCAAGGGCAACAAAAGGCAAGATTGCTTCATTCGGCTCGTGTTCAGCATTTGTTTGCAAAAGGGCTTTCAACAATAAAAATGTCCTGGTTGGTTTGTTTAATTATGTAGCACCAGTGGTTGCTGTGGTTTTCCTTATCTCTTTGGTAACCTATGCTTCAAATGTTAAATATGCAATAGGCGTTGAATGCAACGGACAGACAATAGGATTCATTGACAAAGAAGATGTTGCAGAAAAAGCTCAGGTTGTTTTGCAGGAACGTATACAGTATGTTGAGGGCGACCAGCAGGTTGTAATTGAGCCTAAGCTTACAGTTAAAAAAGTTGACAGTAATGAAACACTGTATACAGTTGACGAGCTTGCTGATAAAATGATTCAGACAACCAACGTTGAGCTTGAAGAAGCGTATGGTTTTTATATCAACGGTTCATTTATAGGGGCTGTTAAAGAGAAAAAACAGATAGAGGAAACCCTTAATGGATTTCTTGAAAAATTTGATACAGGTTCCGATACCGAGACGGTTTCTTTTGTAGATTCTTTTGAATTCAGGGAAGGCTTGTTCCTTGAACACGGTATAAAAGATGATGATGAAATCATTGCAATGCTTAATGGTAAGAAGCAGGTTGAAGCGTATTATACTGTTGTTGCGGGCGATGCTCCTTCAATTATTGCCCAAAAAGTAGGCTTGGATTATTCTGAATTAAAAGCCTTGAATCCTGAAATTGAAACAACACTTTTAGTCGGCCAGCAGGTGCTTATCAATCGTGAACAGCCTTTTGTCTCAGTAAGAGTAACCCGGGATGAGGAATATGATGTCGCTCTACCTTACAACACTGTTCAGTTTGATGACGCATCAAGATACAAGGGCACATCGGCAGTTATTGTTAACGGCATTGAAGGTTCAGCACATGTATATGCAAAGGTTTCATATGTTGATGGTTATGAGGATTCAAGAAACATTGTAACCCAAACTGTTACAAAAGAACCTGTTGACAAGCAAGTTGCAATTGGTACAAAATCTACTGGTGCCCCTGCAAGTGTAATTCAGGCTTCCGGCGGGAACTTTATGTGGCCTGTAATGGGTGGCAGCAGCCGTGTTTCCTCAGGTTTTGGATGGCGCTGGGGCGCAATGCATTACGGCATTGATATCTGGGGCGGCTACGGTACCCCTATTTATGCAGCAAAAGACGGTGTGGTTATTGAGGCATCTTCGGGCTGGAATGGTGGCTATGGCAATGTTGTAAGAATTGACCACGGAAATGGATTTGTAACAACTTATGCGCATAACTCTTCAATTCAAGTATCAGTTGGGCAGTATGTATCAAAGGGCGATTTAATTTCAAACATGGGTAACACAGGCCAATCTTACGGAACCCACTGCCATTTTGAAGTTCGTCAATACGGAACAGCATATAACCCAATTAACTTCCTCGGATAATATAACAAAGCTCCTCTTTTATGAGGGGCTTTTTGTATGTCAAAATAGTATTACGCGAAGGCGAACGGGGGAGTCTGCACCCGCCAAAAAAACGACTGATTAAGTATGTGATATAATTGCAGAACGTAATTTTTTTTGCAATATGATAGTTACATTTAAAATAACACTTGACAACGCTATTTAATATGATATAATAGTTACTTGTAAAGCAAATTGCTTTACAGCCGCAATTTATTGTTTTTTCGACATAAAGTGGGGTGAATATGATGAGCAAAGATTTAAAGCTGTCGGTTTTGCTTGATTTTTATGGTGATGTTTTAACCGATAAACAGCGGGATGTTATGGAATTATATTATAACGAGGATTTATCCTTGGCTGAAATTGCAGAGCACGAAAATATTTCGCGCCAGGGTGTTCGTGACAGCATCAAGCGTGGGGAAGAAAGCATTCTTCATCTTGAAGAAAAGCTCATGATGGCCGACAAATTTTCGAGGTTATCGACGCTTATAGATGATATAAAGGCTCTTGCTGAAAATATTTATAACGAAAGCTCAACCTATAACTATTCAAAGGTTATTACAATAAATTCAAAATCAATCCTTGATTTGATAAAGGATAATAATGATATTCTCTAAAAATAAAGGAGTTTTATATGGCGTTTGAAGGTCTTTCAGAAAAATTAAACAGTGTGTTCAAGCGCTTGAAATCGCGCGGTAGTCTTAACGAATCCGATGTAAAGGAAGCAATGCGTGAGGTTAGGCTTGCTCTTTTAGAGGCAGATGTCAGCTATAAAGTTGTCAAGGATTTTATCGCTAAGGTTTCTGCCCGTGCTGTCGGTGAAGAGGTTTTGAAGAGCCTTACACCCGGCCAGCAGGTAATTAAAATTGTAAATGACGAGCTATGCTCTTTGATGGGCAACTCAAATGCAAAAATAAAAATGCCTGCTTCTCCGCCTTGCATCATAATGATGTGTGGCTTGCAGGGAAGTGGTAAGACAACGCACAGTGCCAAGCTTGCAAAGCACTTTAAAGCACAGGGCAAGCGCCCTTTGCTGGTAGCGTGTGACATTTATCGCCCTGCCGCTATCAATCAGCTTCAGGTTGTTGGTGAGCGTGCAGATGTAAAGGTTTTTGAAATGGGGCAGATTGACCCTGTCAGGATTGCCAGAGAGGCTATTAAGCATGCTAAGGATTACGGCAATGATATTGTAATAATTGACACTGCCGGTCGTCTTCACATTGATGAGGAGCTTATGGATGAGCTCAAAAATATAAAAGGCGAAGTTAAGCCCAATGAGATTATCCTTGTTGTTGACGCAATGACGGGCCAGGATGCCGTAAATGTTGCTAAATCCTTTGATGATGCTTTGGGAATTGACAGTGTTATGCTGACAAAGCTTGACTCTGACACAAGGGGTGGTGCTGCACTTTCCGTCCTTGCTGTTACCGGTAAGCCTATTAAGTTTGTAGGACTTGGCGAAAAGCTTGACGAATTTGAGGTTTTTCATCCTGAGAGAATGGCATCTCGTATTCTCGGTATGGGTGATGTTCTCACACTTATCGAAAAGGCATCCAACACAGTTGACGAAAAGGATGCAAAAAAGCTTGCACAAAAGCTTAAACAGAATTCTTTTGACCTTAATGATTTGCTAGAACAAATGCGCCAGATTCAAAAAATGGGTTCTTTAAAATCTATTATGGGTATGATTCCTGGACTTGGTGGCAAAATTAAAGATGCTGAGCTTGACCAGGGTGAGGTTCAATTAAAAAGAACTGAGGCTATCATACATTCTATGACAAAGGGAGAGCGTGCAAAGCCTGATACTATCAACCCTTCACGAAAAAGAAGAATCGCAGCAGGCAGTGGCACAAAGGTCGAGGATGTAAACAGGCTGTTAAAGCAATTTGAGCAGATGCAGAAAATGATGAAGCAATTTGGTGGCGGCAAAAAAAAGATGGGCTTTCCCGGTATGGGCGGGTTCTCTGGCGGTTTTCCTGGCAGATAAACAGCGCTTTTATCCTCTTTTGAGGTTAAAATAAATATAATGTAAAATTTATGGAGGTGACTGTAATGGCAGTTAAAATCAGATTAAGAAGAATGGGTGCTAAAAAGGCTCCTTTTTATCGTATAGTTGTTGCTGACTCAAGATATCCACGTGATGGAAGATTCATCGAGGAAATCGGTTACTACAATCCTACTACTGAGCCTGCAATTGTAAATGTAGATTCAGAAAAAGCTAAAAAGTGGATTGAAAACGGAGCTCAACCAACTGATACTGTTAAAGCTATTCTTAAGAAAAACGGCGTTCTTTAATTTAAAAGATGCTCAGCACCTTTTAAGCTTTAAGCAATAGGAGGGCTAAAATGAAAGAATTACTTGAAACAATTGTAACAGATTTAGTTGAAGATAAAACGGCTGTTTCTGTTGACATTGATGAGCCTAATGCAGAGGGTGTAATTATATATCACCTGCACGTTGCTCCTAATGATATGGGCAGAGTAATAGGAAAGCACGGCAGAATTGCCAAGGCTATCCGCACCGTAATGCGTGCTGCTGCTACCCGTAACAATCAGAAAATCATGGTCGAAATTGACTAAGATTGCGAACAGCTCATTTTTTGGGCTGTTTTTTGATATTTATAGAAAATGGTGTTATTAATGAGAAGAAGCGACAGAGAAGTAACAGATATCAACGATATAATTTCAATCATTAACAGTTGCGACACTTGCAGGCTTGCTTTGTTTGATGATGGATACCCTTATATTATTCCTATGAATTTTGGATACAACTATATAGACAACAGGTTGTTTTTATACTTTCATTGCGCAAATGAGGGGAAGAAGCTTGAGCTTATAAGTAAAAACCCCCACGCTTGCTTTGAAATGGACTGCCATCACAAGCTGATAACGTGCGAAAATGCTTGTGATTATACAATGGAATATGAAAGCGTAATAGGAAAAGGTGTTGTAGAAATTGTCAGAGATGACAAGGAATCTGCTTTGTCTTATATCATGAAAAAGTATTCAGATAAAAGCGATTTTTCTTTTAATAAAAAATACGTCGATGCTGTTACTATTTTAATGCTTG
>QKDG01000088.1 GCA_003246805.1 Clostridia bacterium
GGATATGGCACAGATGCAGACGGTGACCCGAACAACATTATTGCGCTTGCATATAAAACGGCATCTTTACTTGAAAACAACGATGTGAACGGAGCAAGGGCTATGATTGAAAAAATCAATCAGGCAAAATCAAATCTTACAATAAGCATAACAGAAATAGGCAACAAGGAACAGACCGTTGCTTATTCAAGGGAAAGAATTGAGAACGACCAGTATACTCTGCAGGTTTCACAGCAAAGCGTTGAGGGGATAGACCTTGCTGAGGAAATAACAAAATATGAGGTTGCTAAAATGGCATATAACGCAACACTTCAGATGGGAAGCAGTATCATACCTTCAAGCATATTTGATTATATTAAATAATAGGAGAGAGGAAAATTGGAACAGCTGTTAAGCATAAAAACAATACCTATAAAGATTGACGTTTCTATAACAGATGCTAAACTGAAATACAATACCAAACTGCCTAAGGTTGAAGTTACAAGGAATAAGGGCGGCTTTGAAATGAAGGCCGAGCCTATAAAAATCAATATTGATTCGTTTGAGATGCGAAAAAGCATTGGCTTAAAATCAGTCGCAACTCTTACTAAGGAATTTGCTGAGGATGGTATCAAGCTATGCTATGAGGGTATCGCAAGGGTTGTGGAAGAAGGTAACTCTCTTGCCAGCCCTAAGGGGATGTCGGTTGCTGAAATAGCTGCCTCACGTATAGGGCATAGCATTGAAACTGTTCTTGATTTTCTGCCAAGCGAAAGGGCAGATATCTCGTGGGAGGGTGGAACCCTTAACATCAACTATCAGATGGATAGCCTTGATTTTGACTGGGATACAGATGCAAGGCTACATTTTGATTTTGTTCCCGGGAAAGTGCAGTTTGAAATCCTCAACAAACCAGCTATTGAAATCGATTATATTGGCGACCCTATTTATGTTCCTCCGAGTGCAAATCCAAGTTTTGCAGGAGAGCAGTTTTCTGCTGAGGCATAGGAAAGGATAATATGGATACTGAAAATAATATATTAATAAAAACACGGGATTTAGGTGAGCAGGAGATTAAGCAGGAAGATGTTATAAACTTCCCTAACGGGTTGTTTGCTTTTGAAAACGCAAAAAGTTTTGCATTGCTTACCCCACTGGGAAGAGAAGCGTCGCCTATGTGGCTTCAATGCATTGAAGAAGTTGTTCCATGCTTTATTGTATTTAACCCGCATGACCTGATACTGGACTACAACCCTGTGCCTGACAAAGAGGACATGGAAACAATTAAGGCAGAAAGCATTGATGATTTGGATTTTCTTGTTTTGGCTGTTATCCCAAATGATATCAGGGAAACAACGCTTAACCTTAAAAGCCCTGTTATAATTAACAGGAAAAACAATCTTGCTGTTCAGACAATTTTGTCAGAGGATTATGATTTGAAGTTCCCTTTATACAAAGATATAAGGGAGGTTTAATATGCTTGTAATAACAAGAAAAAGCAACGAAGCTTTTATGATAGGTGATGATGTTGAGATAACGGTTCTTGAAATTGGCAAGGATAAAATCAAGATAGGCATCAATGCGCCAAAGGAAGTTAAAATTTCACGAAAAGAAATATATTTTACAGAAAACGAAAACAAACAGGCTGCAAACATACCTTCTGTTGAGGTTATTAAAAGGCTACTCGAAAACAAGGGGAAGGGGAGATAACGATGGCAATCAGCACAACAAGCTCATCTACTTCAAGCTCAACAGGGCTTCAAATGCCCGGGCTGGCAACAGGCCTTGATACAGAGTCGATAATCAAACAATTATCTTCTGCATCAAAAATCAGGATAAACAGACAGCAGCAGAAGATGGATTCTCTTCAATGGAAGCAGGAATCCTACCGTAGCGTTATTTCAAAGATAACAACATTTAAAGAAACATATTTTAATATGTTAAAGCCAGCAACAAATTTAGCCTCGTCTTCATTATTCGGGAAGAGGACAGCAGCATCAACTGATTCATCTTTAAAGGTAACAGCGTCATCAAACGCTGTTGAAACAACCTATAACATTACAAATATTCAGCAAAAGGCTGAAAAGGCAAGTATTCAGAGCACTTCAAAGGTAGTTGACGGAATAAAGCTTGATATAAATGCCGTTAACGGCACAGAATATAAAATAAAATTCAATCTTGATGGTCTTACTAAAGAAGTTACTTTTCTTGGTGGAACAACAGGAACAGGTGCAGGCTCAACACAGGATAATCTTCTGACTGCTATAAATACAGCTTTTTCGGCAACAGGGGTAACTTTTTCGGCAACTGACAATATTATTAAAGCTACTGATGCTACCAACCCAAATTTAATTCACACCTTTTCAATTTCTCAGGTTTCCGGGAACGACGGGCTTAGTGCACTTGGTTTTTCTGAAACTATTAAAAGCACTATTTCCAACAGCACAAAGCTTGAGGATTTAGCTTTTTCAACTTCACTTGAAGGCAACAGCTTTACTTTTGAAATAAATGGGGAGTCCTTTGCTTTTGATAAATCGCAGACTGTGACAACTGTTTTAAGCAAAATCAACAGCAGCAATGCTGGTGTTAAAATGAGCTTTGACAGCATTGGCGGAAAGTTTAAAATAGAATCTACCGATGCAGGTATCGCAAGCTCGCTTTCTATTAACCAGACTTCAGGAAATCTGCTGACTGCTATGTTTGGTGATGCAAACATTCAAAAATCAACAACTTTGAGTTCGGGATTTTTGATGGAAGATTCATTAACGGGCATTACCCCTGCCGAGGGTGACGGTTTTGGTTTTACCGACGGTGTCAGTGGTGACATTGAAGTGCTTAAAAACACAATGATTAAGGTTACTCTTAATGGTGTAGAAAAAAACATTGGTCTTTGGAGCTATAACAGTGCTGGTGTTAAAAATGACTTCTCAACCTCTGAGGCAGTTGTAACTCAGTTGAATCAGGAGCTTTCAAAGGTTTTTAGCACCAATGCGCCAACAATTTCATATGATGAGGATGCAAAAACCTTCACAATAAAAACTGCTACTTTTGGCGACGAGATTACAGTAGGAACAGATGATGAGAATGCTGAGGGCAGCCTTAAACTTCTAACTGCGCTTGGCTTCAATGATACAAACAACACAAATTCATCAAGTGAAACAAAGCTGCTTGGCGCAACAAGCGGTTCAATATCATTCGGCCCGGGGTTCACAGTAAATCTTGATGCAACAACTACAATCAAAGACCTTGTTGATGGCTCAAATGGGCTTGTTACTTATGAAAACGGTATCGTAAAGCTGAGTGGCGTTGACTGGAACAATACCGATACTGATGGCAGAGCATATCTGACCTCACTTTTCGGGGATGCAACCTTTCCTGACGTTTCAGCAGCTCAGGCTGTAACAAGCTATACCTCACAAGGCAAGAATGCAATTGTTACAGTAAACGGGAATACGATAACAACCCAGACAAACAGCGTCACCATTGACGGAACAACGATGGATATTTCAGCACTTTCAACAGGTGCAGTTGATATCACGGTAACAACCTCAAAGGATACAAGCCAGGCTTTTGATGCAATAAAATCTTTTGTAGCAGACTATAACACCCTGATAGAAGAATTGTATGAAACTGTTAATCAAAAGCATGATTCAGACTACCCCCCTTTAACAGAGGAACAAAGGGAAGAAATGAGTGAAACTGAGATTGAAAACTGGGAGAAAAAAGCCAAAGAGGGCTTACTTTATCAGGATTCAACAATTAGCAGATTTCTAACAACTTTAAGATCATCAGTAAGCGGATTTTCAAGCAACGGTATGACAGTTGCAAATTTAGGCATAAGTGTATCAGCAGTTATAACTGATTATGGAAAGCTTGAGCTTGATGAAACTTCGCTTCAGAAAGCACTTGACAGCAATGCAGAAAATATTTTAAAATTCTTCACCGATAGTGAAAAAGGCTTTGCAGCAGGGGTAACAAAAGCAATAAATAATGCGGTAGGCACAACGGGTTCAAGCAAGGGAACACTTGTAATTCTTGCTGGTATTGCAAACACCTCAACAGCTGTTAATAACAGTATTTCAAGGCAGTTGGAGCAATATCAGGACCTTATTGATACATTGCAGTCAAGATATGAAGACGAGCAGGACAGATACTGGGCGTCCTTCACAAATCTTGAAACGGTTATAAGCTCATATAACACCCAGAGCTCATGGCTCACATCACAGCTGTCGTCTTAATTCAGGTTAAGTTAGGGGAATAATTTATGATGAATCCTTATCAACAATACATACAGCAATCTGTTACTACAATGACGCCTGTGCAGATTATTATAGCACTATATGATAAAGCAGAGCAGGAGCTTAATAAAGCTGTTTATTATATTGAACACAAGAATTACGAAAAAGCGAGCACAAGCATAATCAAGGTGCAGGATATTGTTGCAATGCTTGAAAACGGATTAAAACCAGGGTTTGAGATATCCGAGAATCTCGCATCTCTTTATTACTTTTTTATGGAACAGCTTATAAAAGCAAATGTTCACAAGGATACCGAAATACTCAAATCACTAATACCGTTTTTTGCCGACTTAAAGGATGCTTTTGCTACAATAAGCCGAAAGGGTTAGTGATGGATATGAAATATATTGATGAAACAATAGCAGATATCGATAAAAAAATCTTGAAATTAAACGAATTTAAAAAAATAACAAAAAAAATTCCTTATGCAGAGTTTGAGAAAATAGCTGAGCTAATAGCAGAGCGACAAATATTAATAAATGAGATTGACATTATCTCTGACAGTATTAAGCAAAGGATAC
>QKDG01000123.1 GCA_003246805.1 Clostridia bacterium
AAGTATTTCATCAACGGAAACATACTCAGCACATGCACCAACAGCAACTACTCCCTGGTGGGAAGCACCGTTTGTCATAGAAGAAAGCTTTGTATCATTGACGTTTTTAACAACGATACCCTGTTCACGTGCTAATGAAACAATATGGGATATTGAACCTGTTGCCTCGGGATTAATGAAGATTGTGTCAATAAGCTTTTCTGCCTTTAAAGCTTCAAGAACAGGATTTCTGCCAACGATAAGGTCGTTACCTTCCTCATTAAAATCGTTGCTGTTATCATCCTCGGTATGATTATTCTCATGCTTTCTTACAAATGAATTCCTATTGTCCTTATATACGCTTTTTTTATTTTTGTTATTATTATACATTTGATACCACTTTCAAAAATTTATGACTTAATTATATCACAATTCTAAGATAAAAAACAACAATATTTTGATTAATTTTCTTCTATTAAAACAAATCAAAATACAAAATCATAATAAAAACAAAAGAGCAGAATAAAAAAGTTATAAAAGATGAAAGTATAATTTTATACAACATTTTGCTGTTTCTTTTGTTTTTTACCGCAAGTTCATTTAAAAAAATATTTGCCTGCTTTGTAATTGTCTGCTGATTACAGTCGGATTTTTCGTTTTTCACAAATAAAATTGCTTTTTCAAAGTAATCATTATTTGTCCGATTAATTTCGATTATTCTTCTGTTAATACCTTTAAGCATTTTTCATCACCCTAATTTTAGAATACTTGTAAAGTATTGACATATGATTTTTTAACTATACACTAAGTATAAGAGTTTTTAACATTGTATATTGAAAAAACTGTTGAAAAGTTGATTACCCAAATTAAAAAATGTTGAAAACTATGTTGAAATGGTTGAAAACCCTTTTATCCATTTGGTTTTATATTTTCAATATATAGTTAAAAACTTATTTTTAGTGCAATTACAGAATGTATATTGGTATTATTAACCCAATACCAACAACATTGAAGTAACAAGTTATGCAAAAGTGATAAATTATGCATTGATATGGTAAAATAAATGTAAATTTAATATTTAAGCAATTATTCAAACTTATTGCTAACATAAATAATAAAAAGATTATTTTTTATAAATTCTATCGTGTTGTTAAAAATTTCACTGTGCGTTCTATTGAATCTTTTGAATTACCCCAATCTGCGTTTTTCCCTGAATTCCTGTAATCATACATATTACAGAAATGTGTGACATCATTAATCAATTCTGCGAGGTGTTTTTGCAAAAGGGAAGTACATATAGCTTCAAATTCAGATAATGCTTTTTTGGAAATCATTGAAGATGAAAGAGATAAAAGCATTTCATAGTGATTCAAGCACAACATTTCCTGCTCAGATAAAAGCTTTTTGAATTCATTACTTTTTTCAAACATTTCAAAAAAAGTCACTAAAAGCCTTTTCATGCCCCATTCTATTTTCGAGCAAACAAAGCAGCTGTTGTTAAGCTCAGATATTTTAGCTGTTTTTCCTTTACTGTTACTAAAAAGCCTTTTTTTTGAAATAATACTGCTGTTGATTTCGTTCAAATGGCTTTGTAGCATTAATGCAATTGAAAGCCTGTTTTTTTGTTGTAGCATTTTTTCAAAATGAGTTTTGCAAAAGCCAAGCTGATTGGTCTGTTCTCTGACATCAGGCTCCATCATTGCGGCACCCATTATATACTCTACGCATCTGTCTTCAAGTGTATCTCTCATTCTGCAAAAAGGGCAGCCACACTTTGGCTCAAAAATTTCGCTGATTGGTATTGTCAGTATACTTTCTCTCATATTAGTTCTCCTGTTTGATAATTTCACTTGATATTTATTGTTGCTTATTGTATAATATTAATATAAATTCATAGTTTTTTCAAGCGAAAGGTTATCATGGATTATTTTTATAGAAATAACAATATATATTTTAAACAGGATGATTTCACTTTGTGTGAAACACTTGATTGCGGGCAGGCTTTCAGATGGCAGCTAATCGGCACTGATACATATCAGGGGTTTAATTCTTCTAACCCATTAACAATTAGCAAACAAAACGATTGCTTTGTGTTATATAACACCAGTGAAGAAGATTTTTTGAATATCTGGTGTGATTATTTTGATTTAAAAACTGATTATAAAATGCTTAAATCAAAGTTTTCTGGCGATGAAACCTTAAAGGCGGCCTGTAATTTTGCCCCTGGTATAAGGCTTTTGAGGCAGGATAAATGGGAGGCATTGTGTTCATTTATTATTTCACAAAACAACAATATTCCTCGAATAAAGGGCATAATAAACCGCCTTTGTGAAATGTATGGTAAAAAAACTGATTTTGGTTATGCTTTCCCTTTGGCAGAAACACTTGCGGGATTGAAGCAAGGGGACTTGGCACCAATAAGGGCAGGGTTTCGCGAAAGATATATTCTTGATGCGGCAAAAAAGGTTGCATTAGGGGAGATTGATTTAGAAAACATTGCGACACTCCCTTGCGATGACGCAAGAAAAGAGCTTATGAAAATATGTGGTGTTGGTATAAAAGTAGCTGACTGCACTCTATTGTATGGAATGTACAGAATTGAATTCTTCCCTGTTGATGTATGGATAAAAAGAGTATTGGAGCAATATTATCCCTGTGGTCTCCCTGATTGTATCAAGGGCTACGAAGGTATTGCACAACAGTTTCTTTTTCACTATATAAGAAATTTATAAGAAAGGTCGGGTTTTGTGAAGGGCAAGCACTTTAAAAAAATGATAGCACCAATTATCGTATGCGTTTGTTTGATTTTGTATTATGTAGCATTGGCATATATTTTTATTACTCAAGGATACAAAGAATTCTCACCTGTATCTATTGCTTTTGGCATTATTATTCCTTTGTTAATAGGTGGAATTACTTTATTCGTCACAATTCAACGAATTGATGAAATAAAAGGAGGAGAAGAAGATGATATTAGTAAATACTGATTACATTACAGGCAAGGAGCTTGAAACACTTTCAATCGTAAAAGGGTCAATTATATTTTCAAAAAATGTGGGCAGGGATATTCTTGCAAGCTTCAAAACTCTTGTTGGTGGAGAAATCAAGGGCTATACCGAGATGATGAACGAAGCACGTGCAATGGCAACAAAAAGAATGGTAGATGAGGCACAATCTTTTGGTGCTGATGCAGTTATTAATATTCGGTATGCATCATCAGCTGTTATGGCAGGAGCAGCAGAAGTTATTGCTTATGGCACTGCGGTTAAGTTTAAATAATTGGGTTATGATATAGTATTAGTTATATCAATTGCAAATGTTACCAGTTTGATAATTTTTTCTCAATCTGTTTGCATTTTCTAAATTTATATATTATAATGAGTTGTAATTTAATTATTTTGGGAGGAAATCAAATGTTAGTTTCAGCAAAAGAAATGCTTAATAAAGCAAGAGATGGCAAATATGCAGTTGGTCAGTTCAATATCAATAATCTTGAATGGACAAAAGCTGTTCTTCTTACAGCGCAGGAGCTTAACTCACCTGTTATTTTAGGTGTATCAGAGGGCGCAGGAAAGTACATGGCTGGTTATAAAACTGTTGTGGGAATGGTTAACGGAATGCTTGAGGAGCTTAAAATTACAGTTCCTGTTGCACTTCACCTTGACCATGGTTCTTTTGATGGCGCAATTTCTTGTATAAATGCAGGTTTTTCTTCTGTAATGTTTGACGGTTCGCACTATGCAATCGAAGAGAATATTGCGAAAACAACTGAGCTTGTTAAAATCTGCAACGACAAAGGCTTGTCAATTGAAGCTGAGGTTGGTTCTATCGGCGGAGAAGAAGACGGTGTTGTTGGTGCCGGTGAATGTGCTGACCCTGCTGAGTGCAAGTCTATTGCTGATTTAGGTGTAACCATGCTTGCTGCCGGAATTGGAAATATCCATGGTAAATATCCTGAAAACTGGCCAGGCCTTTCTTTTGAAACACTTGCTGCTGTTAAGGATGTTGTCGGTGATATGCCACTTGTATTACATGGTGGAACAGGTATTCCTGAAGATATGATAAAAAAGGCTATCTCACTGGGCGTTGCAAAAATCAACGTTAATACTGAATGTCAGCTGACATTTGCTGAAGCTACAAGGAAATATATTGAAGCTGGAAAAGACCAGCAGGGCAAGGGGTTTGACCCAAGAAAATTGTTGGCTCCAGGCTTTGAAGCTATCAAGGCAACGGTTAAAGAAAAAATGGAGCTTTTTGGTTCTGTTAACAAAGCTTAATTTTAAAAGTAGTTTTCGATAGGTGGATAAGCAATTATCCACCTAAAATATGGACTGAGTGTATCCTAGAACACCACTCAATGCATACTAAGTATGCAAATAAAAAAACAGGGAGTAATTTAATATGCAAAAAATCAGCACGCAAAAAATGGTAATTTTCGGCATAATTGCATCTTTATATGTAGTATTGACATATGCGCTTGGCTCAATTTCTTATATGGGAGTTCAATTCCGTGTTTCTGAGGCGTTGGTGCTATTATGCTTTTACAAAAAAGATTATATCTTTCCCTTGACATTAGGGTGCTTTATCGCAAACCTTTTCAGCCCAATGTTGGCATGGGATTTGACAGCTGGAGTTTTCGCAACATTTTTGTCGTTGTTTTTAATTTCAAAAAGCAAAAATATTTATCTTGCATCACTTTTTCCTGTAATAATTAATGCTGTTATAGTTTCTATCGGATTAAAGATTTATTTTGAAGCGCCTTTTTGGCTTTCTATGTTGCAGGTTGCTATTGGTGAATTTGTTTGTGTATCTGTCGT
>QKDG01000134.1 GCA_003246805.1 Clostridia bacterium
TATTTATCTTTTTTTAGCAAAACCAAGGATGTCAAGGCTGTTATCACAATCGAAATCAATAACGTAAACCACGAATATGGCAGTGGTAAATCAGCAACATTCATTCCGTAAAAGCTATAAACAATTGTTGGTATAGCCATTAAAATTGTAATAATTGTCAATCTTTTCATAACGAAATTGACATTGTTTGAAATAATTGAGCCATAGGCATCCATCATTCCTGTCAAAATGCTTGAATAGATATTTGACATTTCTACCGCCTGCTTAACTTCAATAAGTACATCCTCTAAAAGCTCCTGGTCTTCATCATAAAGTTTGATAACTCTGCCACGAAGTATTTTTTCTAACGTTATTTCATCAGCTTTTAGCGAGGTTGAAAAATAAACAAGAGATTTTTCAAGACCAAGCAGCTGAATCAGCTCTTTGTTTTTTGCAGACTTATGAAGCTGTTTTTCTATCGAGCTTGAAATTTTATCAATTTGTTTAAGGCATTGTAAAAAACGGGAGGAAACCCGCAACAATAATGTCAGCACAAATTGCGTTTTTAAATGAGTGTGAACATTTTTTATCAGCCCGCTTGCCATTTCTGAAAGAACAACGTTTTCTTTTAAAGAAAGAGTGAACACATTTGTTTCGGTTAGTATTATACCAATAGGCATTGTATAATACTGAATAGTATTTTCAGTTTGCTTTTCAACCATCGGGCTGTCTATTATAATAAGAGTCTGGTTTTCTTCAATCTCAACACGAGAAGATTCTTCTTCGTCAAGAGAAGAACTGACAAACCCAACATCAAGCTGGAAATCATGCTTTAACATTTTGATTTCCTCGATGGTTGGTTCAATAACAGATACCCAGCAGCCATTTTCTATACAATCTATTTCAATAACTGCGTTATTAATTGTTTTGTAATAATTGATCATAGATTTTCACCTTCCTGATAAAGGCGAAAATCTGCCCTTACCGTTATTAAATTTTGATCCCATTAGGGTAGGGGCTCATATTATACCTCCAAAACAATAAAATGTGTATTTAATATAGATTTCAATTAAGCTTCTAAAATAGTTAAATTTGTATGACTGCTAATAATCTCTTCTCTTGATAATATCAAAAATATCATCATAATACTCAGAATTACTTGTCAACGGTTTAGCAGTGCTGCCGGGTGCAGATGAAGCAACCGATTTTGTTTGAAGAGTATCACTCTTAGTGCCTGCTGTTGTTGTTACAAAAGGCTCATTATGCTCAAAATCTGCAGCAATAACAGTAACGCTAATTTCGTCCTCTTTATCCTCCATATATGAAGCGCCAAAAATAATCTCAACATTAGGGGCAGCGGCAGACTGAATAATGCTTGCAACCTCATTAACCTCATCAATAAGAATGTCATCTGATGCAACGATATTAACAAGCAAGCGCCTTGCACCTTTGATAGAAGTTTCAAGCAATGGGCTTGTAATAACCTGCTTTGTTGCCTCTGATACCTTTTCCTTGCCTGTACCTGTTCCAATAGCCATATGGGCATAACCAGCATTCTTCATTATTGTAGAAACGTCTGCAAAATCGAGATTTATGAATCCTTCATTCAAAATCAAGTCTGAAATACTTTTTACACCAGCTTTGAGAACACTGTCGGCAAGTGCAAAGGACTGACGCATAGTCAGCTTTTGTTCACTTGACAAAAGCTTCTGGTTAGGTATTACTATCAATGAATCAACATTTTTGAGTAGCTCGTCAATACCTTTTTCTGCCTGTGCCATCTTTTTAGCACCCTCAAAATTGAAAGGCTTTGTAACAACAGCAACAGTAAGGATACCAAGCTCCTTAGCTATCTGGGCAACAACAGGTGCAGCACCTGTTCCTGTTCCTCCACCCATACCGGCTGTAATAAAAATCATATTTGCATCCCTGATAGCATCAGCAACCTCATCTCTGCTTTCCTGTGCTGAGCCCTCGCCAACCTCTGGCTTTCCGCCTGCACCAAGCCCATGAGTCAGCTTTGCACCAATCTGAATTTTTTCAGTAGCCAGTGATTTATTCAATGCCTGCGCATCAGTATTGATAGAAATATAATCAATATTCTCAATGCCAGCAACAACCATACAGTTCAGTGCGTTTCCGCCACCGCCACCAACACCAACAACTTTTATTTTAACTTCCCCTATTGCAGGTGTATCATAAGCAAAAACGGCCATTCCTACATCCTCCTGATTTATATAAATTAATATTTATTCATCCAAAATACATAGTATCATTTTATCATACTTTCCAATCAATATCAAGTGATTTTTATATGTGTATTTTGCTTTATTCACTAATTATTTAGAGAATTTTGTAAACAATTCTCTTCTCTGATGACTGAAATACCATTGTTCCCCCTGACAATTATTCTTCCTGTAAAATCGTCGGTTATGTTTTCCTTGTCTTCAAGCACATTTTTTATAAATTTTATTTTGTAATCCATATCAATTGAACTGCCTATCTCAATAGAAATTCTCTCCTGATAATTCAGTACAATATTCAGCCTGTCTGTTATATCAATGCTTTTTATTCCGGAAATACCTGACTCATTTATCAACGCTATCAATTGCGTGACAATTCCCCCCTTTTGCTCATCTGCTGACGTTGCAACAGTATTTAGCTGGCAGGATTCCGGCTCAAATCCGTTAATTACTACAAGGTCGGATAATGGCTGCGAAAGCTTGTCCTCAATTATTTTTAAATTTTTATCAACAACATAATACAAGCCCTCAACCTGCAACACCGCATAGGGAACAACGGGAGTAACTTCTATTATAATTTCTGACGGCAGCTTTCTTACAATCTTAACAGATTCAATATCAACAAGGTTTGTCAGCAGCATTTCTTCTGCTTTCTGTGTATTTGTCCGTATAAGGTTTTCACCACTCTGAATGCCAGAATTAAATATTATTTCTTCCTGTGAGTATTTTGATGAGCCTGTCACTGTTATTTTGTTTATTTTAAAAAAAACAGTCAGCGATAGTATAGTAAGGGCACAAGAAATAGCTAAAAAGCATGTTATATAATATAAAGAAAAGTTTTTTTTGCGGCGTCGCTTTTTTCTTGTGCCTTGCTGTGATGTATTGCTGTTTGCTTTTCTTTTAGAATTAGCAACGTCTTTCATTTTAAACCTCCCCTTTATTAATTATACTCTTTTAATTTTTGCCCCAACAAGATTCAGGTTATCCTCTATTCTTTCGTATCCTCTGTCGATATGCTTGATATTGCTGATAGTCGTTTGCCCCTCGGCCGATAAACCAGCCAGTACCAATGCGGCGCCACCCCTTAAATCTGTTGCCTCAACCTGTGCACCATAAAATTTTTGTATCCCCTCAACAATGGCTACCTTGCCTTCAACTTTTATGTTTGCGCCCATTCTTACAAGCTCGCCTGCATGCTTGAATCTGTTTTCAAATATATTTTCAACAATTACACTTGTTCCCCTTGCTTTGCATAATGCTGCCATAGCTATTGCCTGAACATCGGTAGGAAAACCAGGGTAAGGCATTGTTCTTATTGTTTTTACACAATTTAGCGGCCTCAAAGCATTTACATATATTTTATCTGAATATGAATATATTGAGCAACCCATTTCTTCAAAAACCGGCAATACTGATTCCAAATCCTTAGCCTTGACGTTTTTAAGGCAAATCTCGCTGTTTGTTATCGCTGCTGCCCCGATATAAGTTGCCGCTACAATTCTGTCAGGCATAACATTATATTCACAGCCGCCGATTTCTTTTACTCCTTCAATATATATAGTGCTTTCACCCTGTCCGTAAATCTTTGCCCCGCACGCATTCAAGAAGTTTGCAAGGTCAATAATTTCAGGTTCCCTTGCTGCGTTTCTTATTTGCGTTTCTCCGTTTGCAAGAACAGCGGCAAGCATAATATTTTCTGTCGTTCCGACAGATGGAAATGAAAGCGATATTGCAGTTCCTTTAAGTTCCTTTGGTATTGAGCAATCAAGATATCCATATTCCTCTTTTATTGAAACACCCATTTGCCTCAACGCAGAAATATGCATATCAATAGGCCTTGGCCCAAGCTCACAGCCACCGGGAAATGATAGCCGGCAACGCCCAAGCCTGCCAAGAATTGCACCAAGGAATACTATTGATGAACGCATTTCTCTCATCAGTTGGTCGGGAACTTCAAAATGTGTAAGATTTGCTGTATCTACAATAACACTGTCGTTTTCACGAACGCACTTACAACCTAAATATGATAATATTCTACACGCTGCAAAAACATCAGATAAACGTGGACAATTATGTAGAACACTGGGGGTCTTACCTAGTATTGTTGCTGCAAGCAATGGTAAGGCGCTGTTTTTTGCACCATGTACTTTAAGTTCTCCGGAAATCTTGGTATTGCCGTCAATCACCAACCTTTGCATGGCATTGCACTCCTTTTATTAGCATTTACATAGCATATTATGCTAATAAGATTAAATTGGTGAATATGGATGTTTATAAAAGTATGAAAAACTTATAATAATTCGGCAATTACATTATAAATTCTTTCATTTGTATCGCTTATTGCAAGTTTTTTTGCATTTTCTGATAATTCTTTAAGCGCAATAGGATTATCGCAAAGCTCTTTTACTGTTTTTATAAGTATTTCACTTGTAAGGTCCTTTTGTTCAATTACAATTCCCGCACCTGCGTTTTGCAACACCATACCATTGTGGTACTGATGATTTTCTGCCACTATGGGTGAAGGAATCAATATTGAGCCTCTTCCCATATTTTCAAGCTCACACAA
>QKDG01000149.1 GCA_003246805.1 Clostridia bacterium
TTGGCTGACTATGAGAGTATTCAAAAAAATATAGTATTTGCATAATAAAAAACTTTATTGTGAATCAGTTTTGAATTCAAAAAATAGTTTTTGATGCGGCGGGGTGTGATGGCGACCGCAAAGCCCCCAAAAATACGTGCTTGAATTTATAATATAATTGAAGAAAAGGACTTTTTCAACAAGCTAAGGCAACCTATGAAGGTTGCCTTTTAACTTTTAATATTAAATTTGTATTTCGCGTTATTATTGAAAAAAATTACTTTTTAAGCTCATTCAAGACATCGTTGACTTTCTTTCCGCTCAGTGTTTTTTCTGATGGCATAGCTGCTTCATCAAATGCAGAAATTGCATAGCCAGTATCGGTTACATAATACATGCCATCTACACAATAATAATGGCGCGATTTGCTGTTTTCATCTTTAAAAACAGGAACAATTATTTTCATTCCAGCAGATAGCTTAGGGTTATAATCCATAAAGCAAACGTTTGAAGAAATCGTTATTTTTTCACCTTTTGCGTACATTCCTTCACTGTCGCTAATTACAGATATTGTGTATTCATAAAAATCATAAGAGTCATTAATACCATTTTGATTTCTTTTATCATCCAGTTTAGTATTGCCTGTTGAGGCATCAACAGTATATGTAGCTACATCACCAACTACTTCACCATATACAAAGGAATCCGAAATTTCAATAACCTCCGATAAAGGTGCATTTCTCATTGAAATATTTTGGGGAGCGTCTATTCCACAAATAGGATATTGCTCACGGAGAGCAGAGATTTGTCCTGCTGACAAAGTGGATTTGTTGATATTATAAATAACAACAGCAATAACCAGCAATAATAATATAGCTGTAAAAGCAACTAAAACCATTTTGTTTTTTATAATTGATTTCATTATAAAACCTCCTTTTATTCAATTAATATTTATTATTTAAATCATTAATATCATGTGTTTGTGGTGCATAATAGGTTTCTGTGGTTCCTTGTCTCATAACAGAAGCATCATTTGTTACAAAATAATAAGTATTAGGGTGACCTAATCCAAGTGCATGGCCAATCTCATGTACCATCACAAATCGCATTTGAGTAGAATTGTCAAATTCATCGGTGTATGGAGTGAGCAAAATGCCAGCGTACTTAATCAACTTAGAAGAAACATTTGCATTACTGTATGAGTTGAGCTGGTAACCATCAGTTGATACCATATCACAAACACCATATACATAATAACCATAAGGAATTCCAAAACGATTATCCCAAGTATTTTCGGATGCAGTAGCTAAATCAACATTTGAGCCATAGAAGGAGCTATTGGTTACTGAAACCCTAGAAGAAGCATTAGGCCATGCTACTCTTACAGAATAGTACTGAGGGGAATAATCAATACTTAAATAATCACCATTCATTTTCAAATTTGCCGTTCTATACGATACATCATACCACTTTAAAGGTGCTGGAGTAGATCCGTTATAAAATATTTCGTGTGCAGATACATAAAAGCTTGATATCATCAAGATTGATATAATCATACAAAAAAGTACATATGAATACTTTTTTATTCTAAACACAACAAAACCTCCACTCAAATTACTTTTTTTAAGTCTCTGATTTTAAACAGCATTGATTTATTGCTAGCTTATGTAATGTAACCCCATTGGTCACACCTCTTTTCTGCTATTATTTGTATACCAATTATACCATTAAATGTAAACAAAATATATGGACATTTACACCAAAAAAAATACATAGTGTGAGTTTTAATTGTTTATAATTGCTAAAAAATAAGAAGTACTTAATTATTCTTGATGTAATATAAGGGTTAAGTGTTCGCGCTTTTGCTCATTTTGTTCTATATTATCAGGAATATTGTCAGTTAAAAGCGTAAGCACAAATCTTTATAATATTTAATCAATAACAGGCGGCGATTAATTTTCACAGCATGATTTATTGCGTTTTATAATACTTTAATGTATAATATGTATTAATATCTTCCAAAATAAAAGTTTTAAAAGGGGAATAATATGAAAAAAATTATTTACTATTTGTTAACTGCACTGTTTATTACTTCTATGCTTACTGGCTGCATCGGTCAAGAAGACAAAATTTCAATAGGAAAGCCCTCAAATGAGCAAGAGAGTTCTTCAATTTCTGATAACAGCACCCAGGAGGATGAATCCTCTGATCAACCTGACACTGATATAAGCCAGATTGTATATGATGAGAGTAGCTTTATAGGAAAATGGGAGTGTATTGAATCAGGCGAGTCAGATACATTCATCTTTACACTTGATTTTAAGGAAGACGGCACAGTTGAATATATGGCTGGATGGTATCAGAGTGAAATTGCTGCTATTTACTCAGGCACTTATACTGTATCAGATAATCTTATTTATTTTATGCTTACAGATACGGAAGACCAAAGTAACATAATTGAGGGCTCATTTACCTTTAGCTTTGAGGATAACTTGACACTGATTTTTAATGAGGGAACCCCGCTAAGATACTCAAAACAAAATGCAGATTATATGGTATTCACATATTCTGACATATAGTATTAGCAGCATTTATTTATAAAAAGTGCCCAAAAATTTGTACCGGCCCCCAAAAGTTAGACATAATATCGTAGTAGCTTAGGCTACTACGATTTTTTTAGCGAAGGAGCAAGGGGGCGATCGCAAAGCCCCCCGATTAAATTAGAAAATAAAATAAGATAAGGCTTACTATAAAATAAGCCTCAGAGTGTCGAAAAACTATGATTTTTGACCGAAGGGGCAAGGGGGCGACCGCATAGCTCCCCATTAAATCAGAAAATAAAATAAGATAAGGCTTACTATAAAATAAGCCTTATCTTTGTTTAGAGGAAGATATATATGAAAAATTTATTTAGTGGATGGGGTCTTTAGCATAGTGCATGGTGCCCCGCCAACCGTAATCTATATCAACACAATCGTTATTGTGACTTTTTCGCTTCGTTAAGAACAACATCAATATCCATATTCTTCCCATCACGGTATACAGTCAGCGTTATCGTATCCCCGGCAGTATGTGTGTTCTTTATACTGTTAAGCTCGCTCATGTCTGTTACAGGAACAGAATCAACAGCTACAATAATGTCACCTACTTCGATTCCTGCTGCTTCTGCACCAGATTCCTCCTCAACAAATCGGACCATTATACCTTGTGGAAGATTATAGTAGCGAGAAATCACAGCGGAAATATCCTCACCAGAAATTCCAAGCATGGGTCTGCCTTTTACATAGCCGTATTGTATTAAATCATCTATAATTGGTTTTGCCTGGTCGATAGGAATTGCAAATCCCAGACCTTCAACACTGCTGAAACTGCTTGAAGATATTTTTGCGGAGTTTATTCCTATAACCTGCCCGTAGCTGTTTATAAGTGGGCCGCCTGAATTTCCTGCATTTATTGCTGCGTCAGTTTGTATCAGAGAGAATGTTTTATCCTCAATTGTCAGCTCACGGTCAAGTGCCGAAATTATTCCGCCTGTAACTGAACCAGCAAGCTCAAATCCAAGGGGGTTCCCGATAGCAATTGCAAGCTCACCCACGAGTAAATCTGATGATTGCCCGAATTCAGCTGGTGTCAGCCCGGTTTTGTCAACCTTCAAAACAGCCAGATCTGTCTGGGAGTCTATCCCTATTAAAGTTGCCTTCGTTTCCTCTAGTGTATCATCTATTGAAATCACCACATTGATTGATGTAGCATCAGAAACAACATGTGCATTCGTTATAATATAGCCATCCTCTGTCATAATAATACCAGTACCTGTTGATGTTCCCGTTGCAGCGCCACCGGTAAAATCATTTTTTGAGGTTATGATGCTTGATATTCCTACTACCGACGGAGAAACCTTTTCAACAATTTCGGGTATCGACAAAGCATCATCTCTTGCTGCCATCTGCATTAGCGTTGGCAAATCCTTTGAATCATCAACCGAGTTGTTGCCATTTGCTTCACTGTCATCTGCTGCTTCGATTTGTGTTCCAGGGTTATTGCCAGTTACTGCGATATATCCAGCGATTGAAAGAAATGAAACAGCACCTGCACATGCAAGCACAAGTACAGTATTCAAAATAACCTTGCCTACGTGCTTTTTCTTTTTTGGTGGTTGGGTGCTGTTTGGATAATATGAAACCTCATGCTGAAAATTCTGTTGGTTAATATCATTATCATGTATTAATGGTTGTTGGTATTCTGGAAATTGCTGCTGCGGATATTGCATATTCAAGTTATCATCTGAAACTTCTCTATTATTATTGAAAATATCATTATTCATGTATATTCCCCTTTCGTTTATTAGCTTAATTAATATTATACCCAGTTTTGTGATAAATAAATGATAGCATTCGGATTTATATGTGAGAATTTCAGAATTTTATAAAATTTTTTTGTAATAAATTATATTGGCTCGTGCATGATTTCAAAGCCATTTTCAAAAAAACTTCTGCAATTTTAAAAGAGCCCTGTTGTTCAGAGCTCTCAGAGTGTCAAAAACTATGATATTTGATGCGAAGGGGTGTGGGGGCGACCGCAAAGCCCCCGCAAATACGTGCTTCAATTCATAATAAAATTGAAAAAATGGCGTTTTCTACAAGCTGAGAGCCCTGTTGTTCAGAGCTCTTTTTATTGGATTACTTATCTGTTTTACTGTTGATTTCTCTTTTTGCTTATTACTGTTTTAGAAAATATAGCGAGTTCAGCACAGCACAGCATTACGATAAATACAGCTTTTATTGGTAGAGTTGCATTTTCTGTTGTGCCAGTGGTTGTGCCAGTAGTTGTGCCTGTTGTCGGCAGTTTATCTGCAACTACATACATGCTGAAATGGTCTGTTTCAAACACTATCATGCCATCGATAATGGTGAATTCTATTTTTGTTTTTTCACCCAAATCGCTGATATAATATAGTTCAATGTCATTTGCATCAAAGCCCTGAGGAACAGGAATTGAAACTCTGACTTTTCCGTTTGGCTGTAGCTTTACAAATGATGAATCTTCAAAGCTTATATCAAACGCCACAAAGTTCTCAGCAACACCCTTCAATGAGTTCTGAGCCACTGTGAA
>QKDG01000053.1 GCA_003246805.1 Clostridia bacterium
TTGCTTTTTGGCAATTTAATTAGTGCAGGAGTTTATTTATATATTAGGTATCTAATAAAAAATGATAAGCTGGTTTTGACTACTAACATAAGTCTTATTGAAATAACCATCAGTGTTTCTTTTTCAATATTTATTTTGGGCTGGGAGGCAGGCTTTCAATATTTCCTTATAGCTTTTGTGCCTCTTGGATTCTATTGCAATTTTAAGTATAATCTTTCAAGAATTGTAGCACAACTGAGCCTGGTTTTCGTATTGATTCTTACATACATTATAGCAAAAATCAAAGAGCCTGAATATGTATTGAATGAATTTTTAATCAGCGGGATGCACATTTTAAATATTATAATTTGTGTGATAGTTCTTGCTTATCTTTCATACTCTTACGCAAAGGTTGTTTCGGCAAACGCTAACAACCTTAACCAAAAATATAAAGACCTTAAAGTAATAGCTAATACAGACCCCTTGACCGGCCTGTTGAACAGAAGAATTATGCTGAAAAATCTTGAAACTGCTATGGACGAGTTTTTGAATTTTGGCAAGGATTTTTCACTTGTAATGATAGATATCGATAATTTTAAATCATTGAATGATACACATGGTCACGAATGCGGAGATGTTGTTTTGGCAAAACTTGCTGAGGCTTTATTGTCTTCAACAAGGGAAAGTGATTTTGTTTGCCGATGGGGTGGTGAAGAAATCATGATTTTGCTCCCCCAAACAAATTTGTTGGCTGGTGAGGCCACCGCAGAAAAAATAAGGAAGCAGATAGAAGATTTAAAAATAAGTGTAAAAAACGGGATTATTTCAACCACAATTACTCTTGGAGTTTCAAGCCCGGATAAAGCAACCAGTATTCACAGCATTATTAATTGTGCTGACCAATGCCTTTATAGGGGTAAATATCAGGGCAAGAATCAGGTAGTAGCAGAAAAGTGCTGATTGATTTTTCAAAAACAAATGATTTTTTTCGGCTCAGAGTGTCTACAAGCTATGATTTTTGATGCGAAGGAGCACGGGGGCGACCGCAAGCATCTGCTTTAAAATGTATTAAAAATGCAGAAAAGGACTTTTTACAGCCTTAAACGAATAATTTATTTTTTGGCTGTTGACAATTTCAGCCTGATGTGATATTCTGTAATAAACCTGTGAGATGGGGATAAAACCATATACGCGCTAAAAGAGAGCCGGGGTAGCTGTAAACCGGTAGCAAACGATAAGGACAAATGGGCCATTGAGGGTGAAGTGAACAGTATATTACTTTATACCTATTATTCTTCAACGTTGCCTGCGTTATAAGGCGCAAATGTGTTGGCATTTTGCTGAAACGTCAGTCATAATATATTATGGCTTTGACAATAAGGTGGCTTACGGATTTTACATCTGTCCTTATTTTAGGGCAGATGTTTTTGTTTTTCTTAATTCACCTTTGCAAAATACAACTTTCATTCACAAGGTGGGGAGCCACTGTTTTTAATCAAAAACAAATAATGAAAGGATGTTTTTATCATGACAAACTGTTTACCAAATGAAAGTGGATTTTTCGGCGAATTCGGGGGTAGGTTTATTCCGCCACAGTTAGAGGCTATTTTAGAAGAGCTTAAACAGGAATATAAAAAGGAAATTAATGACCCGGAGTTTTTAGCAGAGCTTAAATATTATCAGAAGAATTTTGTAGGAAGACCATCAGAATTCTACTATGCAAAAAAGCTTACCGAAAAGCTTGGAGGAGCAAAAATATATTTAAAGCGTGAGGATATGAATCATACAGGTTCTCATAAGCTTAATAATGTTATGGGGCAGGCGCTACTTGCCAAACGCCTTGGCAAAAAAAGAGTTATTGCAGAAACAGGAGCAGGCCAGCATGGTGTTGCTACTGCTACCGCATGCGCACTGTTTGAAATGGAATGCATTATTTATATGGGCGAAGAAGATACAAGGCGACAGGCACTCAATGTGTTCAGAATGGAATTGCTTGGAGCTAAGGTTGTCCCTGTAACCAGCGGAACACGCACACTTAAAGATGCAGTTGATGTAGCATTGGGTGACCTTATTGAAAATTATGAGAATACATACTATATGCTTGGTTCGGCAGTAGGGCCTGACCCATATCCTGAAATTGTTAAGTATTTTCAGTCTGTAATTGGTGTTGAGGCAAAGGCGCAATGCCTTGAAGCCGAGGGACGCCTGCCTGATTATCTTGTCGCTTGCGTAGGTGGTGGAAGCAACGCAATCGGTTTGTTTGCACCATTCTATGATGATAAAGAAGTTAAAATGCTGGGGGTTGAGCCTGCTGGCCGTGGCCTTGATACACCAGACCATGCCGCAACACTTACGCTTGGTTCAACAGGAATAATACATGGCTTTAAATGCAAGGTTATTCAGGATGAAAACGGCGAGCCAGCTCCTGTTTATTCTGTTTCGGCAGGGCTTGATTACCCTGGAGTAGGGCCTGAGCACTGCTATTATCAGGCAACAGGCCGTGCAGAATATGTTACCGCTACCGACAAAGAGGCTATTGATGCATTTTTGATGCTGTCAAAGGTTGAAGGTATTATACCAGCGATTGAAAGCTCACATGCTGTCGCTGGTGCAATAAGGCTTGCACCTTCACTTGATAAGGATAAAATAATTGTCATCAACCTTTCAGGACGTGGTGATAAGGATGTTGCTGAGATTGCCGATATTCTTGCAAGAACTAAATAGAAGTATTAAGTATAAAAACCTGTGCTTTGTTAATTTACAAAGCACAGGTTTTTAATGTCAACACATTGTAATTTTTGTATTATTGTGTTAAATTATATATATAAATGAAAAATTATACAATATTAACGGGGGTATTTATATGTATAAATTTAAAAACAGTATTTTAAAAATGGCATTAGTATCTCTCACTGCTTTTCTAATTATATTTATAGGTAATGTCAGCGTTTTTGCTGTTGATAATGAATCAAGTGCGTATATGCAATACTGGACTAATCTTATATTTAGTAATACTTATAATGTTCAGATGTATGATAATGGGAGCTGGCTTGCAACAACATACGGCAATTATGGTTATAAATCAGAAATCATCGTTGATCGTTATACTTGCAGCCTTGATGGGATTAAAAATGGTGTTACTAAAACCATTGTATCAGGAGTAAAAGTCACCTTAAATTTAAGCCTGGTGAATAACGGGAGAAACGTTAAGATTGAATATGTTGTTGACAACACCTCATCATCAGCACACACAGTTTCAATTGGCTCTTGTGCTGATATCAAGCTTGGAAGTAACAATACTGCACCAGTAACGGAATTTGGTGATGGCTCGGGCTTTTACACTAAAAGCAACGAAGCACAGTTTAATTATATATTAAAAAATGCCGAAGGGGTTACTGATGTTGACACCTACTGGTTTGGCTATTATTACTCTGCTGGTTCAAGCATTTATTCACAATCATCAATCAAATCATATAATGGCGACAGCGGGATGGCATTTTCATGGAAGAACAGAGTCATACCTGCATATTCAACTCATCGATTTTCAATATTATTCGGAGCAGGTGCAGTCAATAAGCCACCTGCTATTTCTATATCAAGCCCTGATTCAACATTCGGGAAAGTAGCAGCAGGGAGAAGTTACAGCTTCTCAGGTAATGTTTCAGATATTGAAAATTCATCAGCAACGCAGGTTTATTATAGAATTGATGACACTGCACCTGTTTTGGCACATACTTTTCCCGGTGCTCCTGGCAATTTTAGAGCAGAAATTTCTATACCGCTTTCACTCTCATCCGGTGAACATAATATTTCGTTTTATGCGACAGACAGTGAGGGCGCGGTTTCAAATATTGCAGAACGAAAATTCGCTGTTCAACAGCTTACAGTATCAACAAGGTCTGTTTCGGATATTACATATAATTCTGCAACTGTATTCGGGAATATTACTGAATCAGGCGTGACAGCAATAACTTCAAACGGATTTTGTTTTGGAACATCAGAAAACCCGACAACTTCTGACAATGTATTTTCAATTTCTCCATTGACCTCACCTGGTGAAATCATCTCTTTTATTTCAGGCTTATCACCAGATACAACATATTACGTCAGGGTATTTGCACAAGATGAAGAACTCACAGCCTATGGTGAAAACATTACATTTAGAACCAGTGAGCTGCCAAAATACACTGTTTATTTTGACAGTAACGGTGGTACTGCTGTATCTGGTTATAATAAAGTAGAGATGGGTACAAATATTCCCGAGCCATCTAGTCCGGTTAAAACAGGATATGATTTTGGCGGTTGGTTTAAGGACGAAACTCTCAAAACACCATGGAGTTTTGAGAATGACATAATAGTTTCTGAAACAATACTACACGCAAATTGGACAGCAAATTCCTATGAGATTAATTATAATTTGAATGGCGGAACAAATCATGCTGACAATTTCGGAACATATATTTTTGCAAAGGGGCAAAAACTAAACGCACCGACAAAAACAGGCTATACATTCAACGGGTGGTATGATAATCCAAGCTTTACAGGCTCTGCCATTGAAGAAATAGGCACAACGGAAATAGGGGTAAAGCACTTCTTTGCAAATTGGACAGCAAATTCCTATGAGATTAATTACAATTTGAATGGCGGAACAAATCATGCCGACAATTTCGGAACATATATTTTTGCAAAGGGGCAAAAACTAAACGCACCGACAAAAACAGGCTATACATTCAACGGGTGGTATGATAACCCAAGCTTTACAGGCTCTGTCATTGAAGAAATAGG
>QKDG01000020.1 GCA_003246805.1 Clostridia bacterium
TTTAATGGCTATACCAACAATTGTTTATAGCTTTTACGGAATGAATGTTGCTGATTTACCACTGCCATATTCGTGGTTTACGTTATTGATTTCGATTGTGATAACAGCCTTGACATCCTTGGTTTTGCTAAAAAAAGATAAATAGAATGTTTCGTTTGTAAATTTTTTAAGAATTTGTGTGAGGTATTCATGGCAGAAATTATTATCAACAGTTATGAATTAAGAGAAAAATCAAATCAGCTACATATTGGTGATAAAATATTCCTTTCCGGGCATATTTATACAGCTCGTGATGCCGCACATAAAAGAATATTTGAAATGCTTGATAAAGGGGAAGAATTGCCTTTTAAAATTAATGATTCTATAATATATTATGCAGGCCCTACTGCAGCTCCTCCAGGGAAGCCAATAGGCAGTTGCGGGCCCACTACATCAAGCCGAATGGATAAATATACCCCACGCCTGCTTGATTTAGGCTTATGCGCTATGATTGGAAAAGGTGAGCGCAATAGCGATGTAGCTTCATCAATAGTAAAAAACAGTGCAGTTTATTTTTGCGCAGTAGGTGGCGCTGGGGCATTGGTCAGCAATTGTATCAAAAGCAGCGAGGTTATAGCTTTTGATGATTTGGGCTGTGAATCTGTAAAAAAACTTTGTATCGAAAACATGCCACTGATAGTTGCAAATGATTGTCACGGTGGTGATATTTTTGTGTCTGGTCGTCAGAAGTTCAGTATAAATATTAATTGCTGATTTTTGCTTTGATTTTAAAAATTGAGGTTAAAATGAAAAAATATATATTCAATAAAAATTTGTTCAAATCTGTTGTTCTGATAGCATTGCCTGTTGCATTACAGAATTTGATTACTTTTGGCGTTCAGTTTTCAGATACGGTGATGATAGGTAAGCTGGGGGATATTCAGTTAGCAGCGATATCACAGGCTAATCAGCCTGTATTTTTGTTAGCAATGTTTGTTTTTGGCCTGGCAGGTGGCGGCTCTGTTCTTACATCACAATACTGGGGCAAGCAGAATCTTGAAGCGGTCAGAACAATCATAGGAATTGTTGTAAAAATCATTATTGTATCAACAATTCTGTTGACCATTATTGTATTAATTTTTCCTGAACAGATAATGAGTTTTTATATAAAAACAGAAACGGCATCCGATAGGTTGATTATATCAGAGGCTGTCAGCTATCTGAAAATAGTTGCATTTTCATATTTGTTTTTTGCACTATCAGTTGGGCTGACAACCATAATACGTAGCGTAGAAATTGTAAAAATCAGTGTAGTATCAAGCTCAACAGCATGTGTAACAAATATTATTTTGAACTGGGTATTCATTTTCGGGCATTTTGGGGTTGAACCAATGGGAATACGTGGTGCGGCATTGGCAACCTTAATTGCAAGAATAATCGATTTTATTATTGTCAGCATTTATTTATTTGTTATTGAAAAAAAGTTAAGATTCAGGATTCACTATGTTATCAGTTTTGATTTAAATTTTTTCAAGGATTATCTAAAATATAGCCTCCCAGTTGTAGGGAATGAAGTTGCATGGTCATTAGGCATTACTCTTCAAGCAGCAATTCTGGGAAAGCTTTCCTCACAAATTCTTGCAGCAAATTCAGTAGCTATGATATTACAGCAGCTTGCAATTATCGTTACAATAGGTGTTGGAAGTGCTTCATGCGCGATAGTGGGGAAAAGAATTGGCGAAGGCAAGCTAGAGGAAGCACACAGCAGTGGTATTGTTCTGATGGTTTGGAGTGTAATAATTGGGTTAGCCGGCTCTGTATTAATCTTATTATTAAGGAAGCCGTTTGTCAGTATTTGTAACATAAGTGACGAAATCAAACAGCTTGCAGAGAGTATAATGATTATACTATCAGTGGTCATTATCTTTGTTTCGGTTGCAGCAACAAGTGTTACAGGTGTTTTGAGGGGCGCAGGCGATACGCGGTTTGCATTTAAGATTGAAATGATATCCTTATGGCTAATTGCTATTCCGATCGGGTTTATTGCAGGCTATATTTTTCATGCACCAATAGTGCTTACTTACGCTTTATTAAAAATTGATGAGCCGATTAAAGCCTTTATATGTTTTATCAGAACAACAAAAAAATCGACATATAAATCAGTGACACGACATGATTTTTAGTGAATTTAAACAAAATTTTAATATAATAGTTGACGATGTTCATAATATTTATAGTTGCAATTGAATTTCGCTTGACAATGTGATGTTATGATGTTACAATGAAGTTGTTGAATTTGATCAACATCGGCAAAAGGCGTTTTTATGCCTTACTATATTTATTTTATTTAGCACCCAAAAGTTTCAGGATTATATGTTAAACGTTAAATTGTATCATTGGTATCAAATGGTTTTTAATAGCATAGCTAATAATTAATATTTTCCGTTTTTCATTTTGGCTCCATATACAAACTAATGGCACGTCAACGTATTATTTTTTCCCCGTTAAATTGGTGGACAACCTAATGCAGCATATACGACGAAAGCTAAACAGAATGGAGAGCTATCATTTTAGTTAAAGCAGTAAATACTGTTTTGATACAGCCAAGTAGCTGAATTACAGAGCGTTGTAAAGCACATGTAGGTTTAAGCCATACTGGCAAAAATACTTTAAGCGAGGGAAATAATATGTACGAAGACAAGACATTAGTATGTAAGGAATGCGGAAGTGAATTCGTTTTCACAGCAGGTGAACAGGAATTCTATGCAGAAAAAGGTTTTGTAAACGAACCACAAAGATGTAAAAATTGCCGTGATTCAAGAAAGAGCACAGCAAAATCTACAAGGGAATTGTTTACAGCAACATGTGCATCATGTGGCAAGGAAGCAAAAGTTCCATTCAGACCACGTGAAGATCGTCCTGTATATTGCAGCGACTGCTTCGCAAAAATGAAAGAAGAATAATAACTTATTCATAGTGCAATCTGCTATTGTAGATTGCACTATTCTTTTTTAAGCAAAAAAATCCCCTGTTTTAAAACAGGGGATTTTCTATTTAAGCTCTGATAAATCAAAAGGAGTCTGCTGATAAACACAATAGTTCAGCCAGTTTGAAAACAATAAGTTTCCGTGGCAACACCATTTATTGTCGGGTGTTAGTGCGGGGTTGTCGTCTGGGAAATAATTATAGGGAACTTTAATATCAAGGCCTTTATCAACATCCCTGAAATATTCTTTTGCTAATGTAAATTTGTCATACTCTGAGTGCCCCATCAAGAAAAATTGCCTGTTGTCTTTATCGCAAACTATGTGAACACCACTAATATCAGATTCAGCAAGAATTTCAAGATTTTCCACCTTTAATATATCTTCTTTTCGTATGCTAGTATGTCTTGAATGCGGAACATGAAAAATATCATCAAATCCTTTGAGAAGTTGCGTGTGCTCGCATACAATCCTGTGGGGAAAAATGCCGAACATTTTCTCATCAAGCTTATATTTTTTTATACCATAGTGGAAAAACAAGCCTGCCTGTGCGCCCCAGCAAATGTGAATAGTCGAAAACACATTGGTTTTTGACCATGCCATTATATCGCAAAGCTCATTCCAATAATCAACCTCGTCAAACTCCATATTTTCAACAGGAGCACCAGTTATTACAAGACCGTCATATCTGTTGTTCCTGATTTCTTCAAAATTCTTATAAAAATTCAGCATATGCTCTTCAGAAATATTCTTCGATTTGTGTGAAGCAACCTGAACAAGCTCAATATCAACCTGAAGGGGAGTGTTACTAAGCAGCCTTAACAATTGCGTTTCAGTTTCTATTTTTGTTGGCATCAGATTCAGAATGGCAATTTTTAGCGGACGAATGTCCTGATGGTCAGCCCTTATGTCAGTCATTACAAATATATTTTCATTTACCAATGTTGAATATGCTGGCAAGTTATAAGGAATTTTAATGGGCATATACTACCTCCAAAATAAAATATAAATTAGTATATCACAATTGTTTAACTTTTTCAACGCATTTATATGAATGTATGGAGGCTGTATGATAAATGAAGTTAAATATAATGAAGAATTTTTTTATATGTTTGTATAGAATATTTTCAAAATCAGAATGTTAAATTAGATAAACATGCATAAAAATTTAAGCTTTGTGTTGTATTGCTTTACAAACCAACAACTTTATGATACAATTAAGTTGTTGGTTAAATATATGAAGAGGAGAATTGGCATGATTGAATTTATAAATGTAAAAAAATCATTCAAAGATACATCTGTTATTGATGGAATCAATCTTACCATTGAAAAAGGCCAGTTTGTTGTATTGATAGGCCCAAGTGGATGTGGTAAAACAACTTGTTTAAAAATGATAAACAGGCTGATTTCCCCAACAAGCGGTAAGATTCTTATTGATGGCAAGGATATAATGAAGGAAGACCCGATTGAATTAAGGAGAAATATTGGTTATGTTATTCAGCAAACCGGTCTTTTTCCCCATATGACTGTAAAGAAGAATGTATCTATTGTTCCTAAAATGGAAAAATGGGAACAGTCAAAAATAGAAGAACGATTTGTTGAGCTCATGAAAATGATTGGAATGGACCCTGAAAAATATGCTAACAGATATCCAAAGGAGCTAAGCGGAGGGCAAAAACAACGTATTGGTGTCGCACGTGCCTTTGC
>QKDG01000022.1 GCA_003246805.1 Clostridia bacterium
ATGAAGAAGTTGAAGCACCGGATAAGAAAATGACAGTAATAGAAAAAGCCGGGCATACCCCTTTTCACGACCATCCAGCAGAATTCAGCAAAGCTGTTTTGGATTTTTTAAAAAGCGAAAATAAAACTTTCATTATAAGTCCAAAAAACGGACAGGTTAAGTGGTATAATTAAAATCAAATAATTAAACAGGTGGAGAGATATATGGGATTAACAGAAATATTAGGTTTTTGTATATTAGCAGGGATAATTTTTGTAATTATCCTGATGTTAATAAAAAAAGACAAGCTTGATGCTGAAAAGCTAAAAACTGATTTGTTTAAAGATATCAGGGAATATCAGGCAGAATCAACAAACAGCCTGAAAAATGATATTTTAAGTGAAATAAGGGCATCAAGAAGTGAAACTGTTTCAACAATTCAAAACACTATGAAAATAATCAGTGACACTCTGACAACGAACCAGAGGCAGGCAGACCTTTGAATTACAGGACAAGCGCTTAAATGATATGAATACTTCATTGAATCAAAAGCAGGATATTCTGCAAAAGGCAATCAATGATCGTCTTATTTCTGTTGACGTTCGCTTCAAAGAGTTTACACAGCAGAACACGCAGCTGCTTGAAGGAATAAGAGCAACAATTCAAAATCGCCTTCAGGGAATGCAGGAGGATAATGCAAAACAGCTTGAAAAGATGAGAATGACGGTTGACGAAAAGCTGCAAAAAACACTTGACGAACGAATCACCCAGTCATTCCAGCTTGTAAACGAACGATTGCAGGAGGTTTATAAGGGACTTGGCGAAATGAAAACGCTTGCAAACGGGGTGGGGGATTTAAAAAAGGTTCTTTCAAACGTGAAAACACGTGGCATAATGGGCGAGCTTCAATTAGGGGCAATTCTTGAAGAGGTTTTGTCAAAAGAGCAGTATGAAGAAAATATTATCACAAAGCCTTCTACACAAAATCGTGTTGAATTTGCTATTAAACTTCCAGGAGATGATGGCCAGCACGTTTATTTGCCGATAGATGCAAAATTCCCTGCTGATACATACAATCAGCTTATTGATGCTTATGACACAGGTGACACCGCAGCAATAGCAGCTGCTTACACTGCTCTTGAAACAAGGATAAAGGGATGTGCCAAGGATATTCACGACAAATATATTGACCCGCCTAACACAACCGAATTCGCAATAATGTTTCTTCCATTTGAGGGATTGTATGCCGAGGTTGTCAGGAGAGGGCTGGTTGATACTCTTCAACGTCAATACAAGGTTAATATTGCAGGGCCGACTACAATTGCTGCCCTTCTCAATAGCTTGCAAATGGGCTTTAAAACCCTTGCTATACAGAAAAGGTCAAGCGAGGTGTGGAATGTTCTGGGTGCTGTTAAAACCGAATTCCAAACATTCAATGACGTTCTTGAACAGGCACAATATCGCATTGAACAGACAAGCAAGGAGCTTGACAAGCTTGTTGGTGTAAGAACAAGAAAAATCAATAGCAAGCTCCGTGAGGTTTCTGAGCTTTCGAGTATTGACAGCAAAAAAATGCTTGATTCAAGTGACGGTGTTGATACCGCTGATTAATTCTAAATTTTTGTTCACAACACATACAATCATTAAAAATAAAAACGCTCTCAAACTTAATGTTCAGCCGTTTTATATTGATAATATGAAATTATAGTTTATAAATCATAAGAATATTTAATGCTAGTATTCTTTTAAGGAAACAAGCATTCGGTTGTATTTTATTCAAAATAGTATTATAATATAAAGAAAAACGGAGGTACTTATATGCTGGATATTTTAAAAAACTTTTTATATGATATTCTACCAACCTTGTCGCTGGCGCTTATTGTACTGGTTTTAGGTCTGATAGTATCAAAAATTCTTGTAAAACTGTTAGGACGTGCTCTTTCAAAAACAAAGCTTGATTTGACGATACGCTCTTTTTTCAAATCACTTGTAAAGGTTTTTCTTTATATAATTATTATTGTAACCTTTTTGTCAATACTGAATGTCCCAATGTCTTCAATAATTGCTGTCATAGGTGCAGCAGGACTTTCTATCGGGCTTGCATTACAAAGCACAATATCTAACCTTGCCGGTGGCTTTATAGTGTTGTTTGTTCAACCATTTAAGGTTGGGGATTATATTCAGTTTGGCGATAATGCCGGAACTGTTTCATCAATCAGTATATTCAACACAAAGCTTCTTACTATTGACAATAAAGCAATTTTTGTACCGAACGGGCAGATTTCAAACTCATCATTGATAAATTATTCGGCTGAGCCTAAAAGGAGGCTTGACCTTGTTTATTCTATAAGCTATGAAAGTGATTTCAAAAAGGCAAAAATCATACTTTCAGATATTGTTGATTCACATCCATTTTCTTTAAAAGACCCGGCGCCTGTCATCAGGGTGATAGAGCACGCAGCAAATTCAATTAATATCACAGTTAGAGTATGGGTGAAGGCCGAGCACTATTTTGATTTGCTTTTTGATTTAAATGAGGAAGTTAAAATTCAATTTGATAAACAAGGCATCGTTATCCCTTATAATCAGCTTGATGTTTTTATAAAAAAATAATCATCAAGAAAAAAAGAGCAACCAAAAGGTTGCTCTCAGCTTGTAGAAAAAGCCTTTTTCTACAATTATATTATAAATTTAAGCACGTATTTGCGGGGGCTTTGCGGGCGCCCCCAAACCCCTTCGCATAAATAATTATTGTTTTACACTAAGAGAGCAGCCAAAAGGTTGCTCTCTTTTTTATTCATCTAAAAACTTTAATGCTTTGAGCATTATTGCACATTCAAGCCTTTTCTTTTGTAGCTCGCAGGAAAGCTTGTGTACTTTTTTAACGTCGCCTTCATATATATAATTGTTTGCGTTGCACCCACCGCTGCAATAAAATCTTGCCCAGCATTTTGTGCATTCTGGCTTGCTGTAAATGTGAGTATTTGCAAAGCTCTCTTTTATATCTTTGTTAAATGTTTTTTCTGCAAGATTACCCATTTTGTATTCGGTATGTCCAACAAACTGATGACAAGGGTAAATATCCCCATCAGGAGTAATTGCAATATATTCATTGCCACAGCCACAGCCACGCAAGCGTTTTATAGCGCACGGCCCTTGGTCTAAATCAAGCATGAAATGAAAAAAATTACACCTGAATTTATCCTTATTTATCTCTGATATTCTTCTTGCAAGATTTTCATATTCTGAAAATACAGCTGCAAGCTCTTTTTCAGTTATTGCATAAGGCTCAGAAGGATTGCCTATAACAGGCTCAACAGAGACCTGGTCGAACCCCTGCTCGTATAAGTGAACAACATCGTTTGAAAAATCAAGATTGTATTTTGTAAAGGTCCCGCGAACATAATACTCCTTGTCCCCTCTTTTAGAAACACAGTTCTTGAAATTACCAATTATTTTATCATAAGAGCCTGTTCCGTCAACCCTTTTTCTTACTCTGTCGTTAACTGACTTTCTGCCGTCAATTGATAAAACCACGTTTGACATTTCTTTATTGATAAAATCAATTTTATCATCATCAAGTAAAACTCCATTTGTAGTAATAGTAAATCTGAATCTTTTGTTGTATTCTTTTTCTCTGCTTCGTGCGTAAATTACAATCTGTTTTACCACATCAAAGTTCATTAAAGGCTCGCCACCAAAAAAGTCAAGCTCAAGATTCTGCCTGTCTCCTGAATTTTCAAGCAAAAAGTCAATAGCCTGCCTGCCTGTTTCAAAGTCCATGAGCTTTCTTCCCTCGCCGAAATCACCGGTTGAAGCAAAGCAGTATTCACACCTTAAATTGCAGTCATGAGCAATATGCAGGCACATAGCCTTAACTGGTGCGGCTACTGAATACTTGGCAAACTGCTCATAATCATCCTCTGAAAAAAGAATTTTATCCTTATGCAACTCAACAATTTCATCATAGCAGGAAGCAATGTCCTCTTTTTTATAGAATTTAGAAAGCTTTTCAATTACATTTGCAGGACATTTAGAATCAAAAGGCGGGAAAACATTGTCAAGCAAATCATATGTCAAATCGTCAACAATATGTACACCACCACTGTTGACATCCAGCACAATATTCAAACCATTGAGCTTGTACTTATGTATCATCTGGTAACTCCTTTGTAAATAATAAATAAAAAAAGTAAAGGGACTTTAAGCCCCTTTTCAGTAATAATTATGCGTTTCTTTCGCACTTTTGATTTGCAACAGTGCAGGAAGTCTTGCAAGCTGACTGACATGATGCCTGGCATTTGCCACAGCCACCCTTTTCAGCTGTCTTTTTAAGATTAGCTTTGTTAATAGTTTTAATATGTTTCATTACAACCTCCAAAAGAAAATTATTATTTATTTTAACATAAAAAGCGACAAAAATCAATACCTTTTGCCCTTTGAATTTACCCCTATTATTCCCCCGACAGCAGCACATATAACAGTCATAATCAGCTTAGAAACAAACCCAAAGGATATAGAGCTTTTTGCAAAGAATATGCCGGCAAAAAATATAATAAAAAAGATTATTAGTCCCGTCAATGCACCCAGTACAAGCCCGTTCCTTCTTCTACGTTTTGAGGCTATATATCCACCGGTGTAAGCACCAATACAAATAGCAAGGCTCGACATAACTGATGTTAGTTCATCAGAAACATCAATTTTTGTCATAACGTATGAGAATATTATCAGGCACAATAATATCAGAATAATTCCTACTATTGAAGAACTGAATGATGTGAACAGACCTGATGAGCTTATGCTGTTTGTAGGTGTTCTTCGTTGCACAAATACCCCTCCCAAAATTCAATTAATAAATTTTATTCAGAATATTTAAAAATTATTCTATTTTTCTACAGTGTCGTGGATAGTATCATTTGATTGTATAGCCCAGCGCTTTATGCGGATTTTACTTCTGTCTCCGCCTGTTTCAATTACTATTGTATCTTCCTTGATTGAAAAAACAATTCCAA
>QKDG01000033.1 GCA_003246805.1 Clostridia bacterium
AAAAAAAATTAATTAATATATTTTCATACAAAATTACATAACGTATTTTGCCTGTAATACTTGCATAGAAAGACAAAATGATGTATAATTTTATTTTAGTATAAGTGGTAGTATAGCTTTTTTGCTGTTCTCCAAAAAATCTTTAGAAAAGCGTGGTAAAAAATATGGATTTACAAATGGTAAGCTATTTATCAGAGCTTGGAAAGCTGCAGTTTTCTGAACAGGAGCTTGAAAAGGTTGCACATGAAATGACTGATATTATCAATTTAATGGATACAATTAAAGATATTGATGTAACCTATGATGCTTTATTGGATAATAAGAATGTTTATCTTAACGATTTGAGGAAGGATATTTCCGAAAAATCAATGGATACCCAAAGTATATTAAACAACGCAACACACAGCAATAATTGTTTTGTTGTTCCTAAAATAGTTGAATAAAGGGGGTTTTTGTATGGACGTTTCAAAACTTAAAATAAGAGAAATGCGAAAGCTCCTTGATGAAAAGCAGTTTTCAGCAGTTGAGCTGACAAAGGAGTATTTAAAAAGAATCAATGAGCTAAACAGCAGTATTGATGCTTTTATTACAGTAACAGACGATTTCGCAATCAAAAGCGCTGAAAAAGCACAGATAGCAATTGACAATAACTCAGCAAGTGCTTTAAGCGGAATACCAATTGCTATTAAAGATAACATCTGCACAGAGGGTGTTAAAACCACATGCTCTTCAAAAATATTAGAGAGCTTTGTTCCACCATATAATGCTACTGTTATAGAGAATTTGAACAATAATGGTGCTGTAATGCTGGGTAAAGTATCACTTGATGAATTTGCAATGGGTGGCTCAACACAGACTTCTGCATTTGCAAAAACTAAAAACCCTTATGACACAACAAAGGTTCCCGGTGGTTCGTCAGGTGGAAGTGCTGCTGCTGTTGCGGCTTCACTTTGTGCCGGCTCGCTTGGCTCTGATACAGGTGGCTCAATAAGGCAACCTGCCGCTTTTTGTGGAGTAACAGGCTTGAAGCCGACTTACGGCAGGGTATCAAGATACGGGCTTGTTGCTTTTGCATCATCACTTGACCAGATAGGCCCTATCGCAAAGGATGCTCACGATTGCGGAATTATACTGAATGCAATAAGCTCATACGATAAACACGACGGAACCTCGTCAAAGGTGCTTGTATCCGATTTTACAGCTAAAATCGGTCAGTCAGTTAAAGGCATGAAAATCGCTATCCCACAGGAATTTTATGGGGAGGGCATCGATGATGAAATAAAGGCAAAGGTTATGGCTGCGGCGCAAGTATATAAGGAGATGGGAGCAGAGCTTATTGAATGCTCAATGCCGTCACTAAAATATGCTATCCCTGCTTATTACCTTATTTCGTCTGCTGAGGCCTGCTCGAATTTGTCACGCTATGATGGTATAAAGTATGGCCATCGTTCTGACAATGACGAGAGCTTTGAGTCACTCATAAAATCATCACGTTCTGAGGGATTTGGTGATGAGGTCAAGAGAAGAATTCTGCTTGGCAACTATGCACTTTCAAGTGGCTACTATGATGCATACTACGGAAAAGCACTTGCCTTAAAACAGAAAATAAGGCAGGAATACAATGATATCTTTAATAAATGCGATGTTATTTTAACGCCTACAACACCAACAACAGCTTATGGAATAAATGAAAATATCACTGACCCTGTAAAAATGTATCAGGCAGATATATGCACAGTAACAGTCAATATTGCTGGGCTACCTGCAATATCAACAACCTGTGGCTATGATAAAAATTTAATGCCTGTTGGAATGTCACTGATTGGCAGGGCTTTTGATGAGGCAACACTAATACAGGTGGCAGACGCATTCGAGCAAGGCTTTGTGCCTGTCGCTCCAAAGCTTTAAAGGGGGAGGACAAGCAATATGAGTAACTATATTACAGTAATCGGCCTTGAAATTCACGCAGAGCTTCTTACAAATTCAAAGGTTTTCTGCACTTGCAGTGCTGAATTTGGTGGCGATGCAAATACAAGATGTTGCCCTGTCTGCACAGGCATGCCGGGCACACTTCCCGTTATAAATGAAACTGCTGTTGAATATGCGGTAAAAGCAGGCTTTGCGCTTGGCTGTGATATCAACAAATTCTCAGTATTTGACAGAAAGAATTATTTTTATCCTGACTTGCCAAAGGCATATCAGATTTCTCAGCTTGAAAGGCCTTTATGTATAAATGGTTTGATTCCTGTTGAGGTTGACGGAAAGGTTAAAAATGTTAGGGTAAACCGTATTCATCTTGAAGAAGACGCAGGAAAGCTTGTTCATGATGATTTCAACGGAGTATCTCTTGCTGACTATAACCGTTGTGGTATTCCTCTGATTGAAATTGTTACTGAGCCTGACATTTCCTCAGCGGCTGAGGCTAAAGCGTTTGTTGAACAAGTTTCCCTTTTGTTGCAGTACGCAGGAGTATGTGACTGCAAGATGGAGCAGGGCTCATTGAGGTGTGACGTTAATATTTCTTTGATGAAGCCGACTGATACAGAATTTGGCACAAGGGCTGAAATCAAAAACCTTAACTCATTGAAATCGATTGTTCGTGCAATTGAGTTTGAAGAAAAAAGGCAGGCACAGCTTCTTGATATGGGCAAGCGTGTTGTACAGGAAACAAGGCGTTTTAACGATAACAGGGGTGAAACCAAGTCACTTCGTAGCAAGGAAAACGCGCACGACTACCGTTACTTCCCCGAGCCTGATATTTTGCAGGTTAATTTTACAGATGAAATGCTTGATGAGATAAAGGCAAAGTTGCCTGAGCTGCCTGATGTAAGATACAGCAGATATGTAAAAGACTTCGGTTTAAGTGAGGTTGACGCTAAAATCATCATTCAGTCAAAGCTTGTTTCTGACTTTTTTGATGATACAGTCAGCAACTATAATAATCCTAAGAGCATCTGTGCATTTATATTGACCGAGCTTTTGAGGAGAATTAATCTGGGCGAAGTAGCAATGGAAAATCTGCCTTTCTCAGCAAAGGAATTTGCACAGCTGGTTGAAATGGCAGACACTGATAAAGTATCAAAAAATGATGCAAAAACAATTCTCCGCTTTATGATAGAAAGCTCAAAATCGCCGTTGGAGCTTGCAAAGGAAAACGGAATGCTTATTGAAATAGACACAGGCAAGGTTTTGGAAACTATTTCAAATGTTTTGGCAGAAAATCCGGCTATTGTTGAGCAATATATTTCCGGAGATACAAAGGTGTTTGGCTTTTTGATGGGGCAGTGCAACAAGGCATTAAAGGGCGTTGCCACACCAAAGGTTGTTAAAGAAGAGCTTGAAGCTAAGCTGGCTTCATTAAAATAAAAAAAGGCGAGTGAGAAAATGAAAAAAATAGACGGGTGCGAATTAATTAACGAATTTGATTTAGAAAAAGCTCAGAATAGTATAGGCGAGGTTATTTCAATACAGGCTTGCGTCCACAAGGTTCGCCAGATGAGTGGCTTTGCTTTTGTAGTTTTAAGAACAGCAAGATACCTTATTCAGTCAGTTTATTCACCTGAGAATTGCGCTGATGATATTTCTGATGTTAAAGAAGGCTGTTATATCACAATAACCGGAGAGGTTAAAAAGGATGACCGTGCGTTTAACGGTATAGAAATAGTATTAAAATCAGTAAAAATGCTTTCCAAGCCTGATTATGATTATCCTTTGCATGTTTCGCATAAAAAGCTTGGCTGTTCACTTGATATCAACCTTGATATGCGTTCAGTAGCATTGAGAAATCCCTATGAGCGTGCTATATTCAAATTGCAGGAGGGGATCGTCTACGGCTTTGAGCAGTTTATGAAGAACAATTCATTTACAAGAATACACACACCAAAAATTGTTGCACAGGGTGCCGAGGGCGGAGCAAATATATTCCACCTTGAATACTTCAACAAGCCGGCATTTTTAAATCAGTCCCCGCAGTTTTATAAGCAAACCTGCGTTGCTTTTTTTAACAGAGTATATGAGATAGCACCTGTTTATCGTGCTGAACGCCACGCAACATCACGCCATTTAAACGAGTATATAGGCCTTGACTTTGAAATGGGCTTTATTGACAGTATGTATGACGTAATGAACATGGAAACTGCTATGCTAAAATATGTTATGGAATATATTAAAGAAAATTATGCTCCTGAGCTTGCAATTTTAAACGCCAATATCCCTGAGATAAATGAAATTCCGTCAGTAACCTTCCTTGAAGCAATGGACATTTTGAGGGGAAAAGGTGCAAAAAATAAGTTTGACCTTGAACCTGAGGATGAGGTTTTCCTATGTGAATATGCAAAGAAGGAATTTAACAGCGACTTCATTTTTGTAACTCATTTCCCTGCTGCAAAGCGCCCGTTCTATGCAATGAATGACAGAGAAGACCCAAGGCTTGCTTTAAGCTTTGACTTATTGTTCAGGGGGCTTGAAATTACAACCGGCGGGCAGCGTATTCATGATTATAATGAGCAGGTATCAAAAATGCAGGAAATGGGAATGGATATTGCCGAGTTCCCGACATATCTTGATATTCACAAATATGGAATGCCACCACATGGCGGTTTGGGTATCGGGCTTGAAAGATTTTTGATGAAGCTGCTTGAATTGATTTAAACAGATTATTGCCATAAATATAGTTTTAGCTATAAATAAAAAAGTGCCAGTCTTTTTAAGATGGGCACTTTTAGTTTGTAAAAAAAAAGTTTTTACAATACTTCACAAATCAAAGCGGGTGTTTACGTGGGGGGCTTTGCGGTCGCCCCCACACCCCTTCGCAAATAAATTCTAATTTGATTGAAATATAAATCGGGGGCTTTGCGGTAGCCCCCGCACCCCTTCGCAAAAAAATCATAGTTTTTTGACATTCTGAAGTGTCAGTCTTTTTAAGATTGGCACTATTTTTAATCAATTTTACCCGAATTATGCCGATATATAATAATAAATACTTAAAATTAAAGCATAAAATATATTTTTATAAGTTTTAC
>QKDG01000200.1 GCA_003246805.1 Clostridia bacterium
TCAAGCTCAGAAGCTTTCAACAGCTTTACAAAGGAAGCAACAATGATTTGCGCACAGATTACCTTAGGGGATACAGACAAAGAAGGTGTTGGGGCAAATACAAATTCACAAGAAAGTGGCGTTGAGGTAAAAACAGTGAGCGTAGTCTCTCAGGGGTCGTTGTGGAGTATTGAAATGGCACCGGAGGAAGTTGAAGTTTCTATTCCTGCCAATAACGTGGAGCAGAGCAGCACGCAAGTTGCTCAGCAGTCAAATGAATTGCCTTATCCACAGTCAATAGAAGCAAACAGCGGTGTTATTGAGAGAATTTCATTTGATGCCTATTCAGGGGCACAGTATATAAATTTTGCACAGGCAGGGCAGGTCAGAAACTGCACATCAGTACTGAATGATGTGTTGATAGCAGAAAGCAGCAAGCTGCCTGAATTTAAAATTGCATACAACAGCGAACCACAGGTGCTCATTATGCACACGCACACAACAGAGAGCTTTGAGCCTTATACAAGGGATTTTTATGACGCAAGCTTTAATTCAAGAACAACAGACAATACTAAGAATGTCGTAGCGGTAGGCAACGAAATAGAAGAACAGCTTAAAGCTGCGGGAATAGGTGTAATACATGATACAACCGTTCATGATTACCCTTCCTATAATGGCTCATATCAAAGAAGTGAAATAACCGTGAAGAATATTCTTGCGCAGTATCCTTCTATAAAAATTGTGCTTGATGTCCACAGGGATGCGATTCAGGGGGATGACGGAATAAGAAAAGCCCCTGTTGCAACAATTGATGGCAAACAGGCGGCTCAGATAATGATTATTTCAGGCTGTGATGACGGAACAATGGGAATGCCAGATTATTTGCAGAATTTCAGATTTGCATCACTTGTCCAGCAACAGTTAGAGGGGGATTATCCAGGGTTAACACGGCCGATACTTTTTGATTACAGAAAATACAATCAGCACCTGACGACAGGTTCAATTCTGCTTGAAATGGGCTCACACGGGAACTCGCTTGAAGAAGCATTGTACAGTGGTGAGCTAATGGGCAAAGCACTTGTAAAAGCTCTTGAAAAAATAAAGGAATAATATACATATTAATATTAAGATGATTAAAATCTGCGTGTATTGTTAAGATTGCCTCTTTTATTTGATTTCACTGGCTTGCTGGCAAGAGCCATAAGTTGTTCGTGATATTTATTCCGGCGGTCAAGGCGTGCCTTTTGTGATAAAGAGGCGCGCCTTACTGCTTTTATAAACCTTGATGAATTCATAAAGATATCAGGCACAGCAACTTTATTTGTTGTCGAAGTACAGTTATAGTCATACCACCAAACATCAAAAGAAATATCAGTTTTGCCCTTGCCGTAATAAAGCCTTTCAGCTTTATCATGAATATATCTCGCATTGCTGTTTATTACAATATTGTTTTTGTGGATACTGATATCAACGATATCTGAAAGCTTTATGACATACAGTGATTTGTAATATACAGGACGAAACTTTTTTAATATTGCCTGGCTGAACACGCTAATAACGAGCGTGTTTGAATATATTTCAGCAAAGGTGTTGATTTTATGTGCTTTAATCAGCAATATAGAATATACGATAACCCCTGCAAGAAGAATCAGTGTAAGAGTAATTCCAACATATAAAATTTTAACAATCAGCTCATTGGCAGCATAGTTATAGAAAATACTGTTGTTCACCCAATATAAAGCATAGACAACAACATTGAACTGAAAAAAAGGAATAAGAACAGCAAGAAACCGAGCACGCAGGATTCTAACTTGCTTCTTTTTGTCAAAACTGATATACAAATCAAACAAACCTTTCTGTAATTCAAATTTTGCGTAAAATAGAATAACTCAAAATATTTCCCGGGGAATATTTTTGAAACAATCAGCACTAAAACTATTATATAATACTGTACTAAATATGTATATACAAAATAAGCCATATTCAAAAAAAGGAAGAAAATAATTTAACAGTTATATTAATACTAATTCTGTTGAAAAGTTTGCTTATATGATATATAATAAATAAGTATCATATAAACATTAAATCAATATTAATAAAGGGGTTCCGTGTATGATAGATAAGCACAAGATAATAAAGGTTGATGTTTTTAACAGCAAAAACCATCTTCTTTTATCCTCTGATGAGTTTAATGTTATACGACATGAGAATGACAGACAGCAAACAATCTCAATAACAATAAAACCAGAGGGAAGTGTAGAACTTAAAAAAGGCACTAAGGTTGAGGTTGTTTTTTATTATATCAATGGTGACAGAACCAAATATGATACAAAAACAGATGTTTGCACAGAATATCAGCTGAATATAACCATAGGCAGCGATTTTGATGTTCTCAAAGAGAGGCGACGTTTTTATAAATTAAAGGCAGATATTGATTCAAAAATTGTAATAATCAATATTGATGGCTATGATACAGTTCTTGAAGAACCTATAATATGCACTATCAGGGATATCAATATAGGTGGAATTTATATGGAATGTGAGAGCATATTCAAGGTGTCGGATGTTTTTGTTATGCATTTTGAGCTTTTGGGGAAGAAGCTGAATTTAACAACAAAGGTTTTAAGGTTAAAAATAAATCCAGGCAGATTACAGGGATATGGCTGCTGCTTTATAAACAACAAGCCATCTGAGGAAGAAGTAATTGCGAGATTTATTAATCATATCCAGCGGGAAAGAATGGAATCTATAAAAAATAAAATAAAATCAAGATAGTCACTTGGTTTTGTTTGGAGGATATATGGCAAAAATTATTGCTTTTACAAACCAGAAGGGCGGAGTAGGAAAAACAACAACAGCCGCCGCTTTTTGTGGGGGGCTTGCTTTAAAAGGATTTAAGGTTCTTGCAATTGATTTAGACCCTCAGGGGAATTTATCGTTTACGCTTGGAGCAAGTGATGATGGATACACAATACACGATGTCCTGCTTGGTAAAATCCCTATTCATGAAGCTATTCAGACAACAAAAAACTGTGATGTAATATCTTCAAACATACTTTTGAGTGGACTTGAGCTTGAGCTTACCTCTGTTGGAAGAGAATATGTATTGAGGGACAAGCTTGCAAGCCTGATGAAATTCTATGATTATATAATAATAGATACTCCTCCGGCACTTAGTATATTGACGATAAATTCATATACTGCCTGTAATGACCTTATCATTCCAATGACACCAGAAATACTCAGCTTGCAGGGGATTTCACAGTTAAAGGACACTATAATAGCTGTAAAAAAATACTATAACAACGCCCTTACAGTAAAAGGAATACTTTTAACAAGATATAATGAGCATATGACCTTGACAACTGAGGTTGAGGAGCTTGTAACGATTGTAGCAAGGCAGATGGGAAGCAAGGTGTTAAATGCAAAAATATCCGTCAGCATTTCTGCTGCTGAGTCACCTGCTCACAAAATGTCGGTAATAAAATATGCTCCTCGTTCCAAGGCGGCAAAGGACTATATGCAGGCAATTGAAGAGATTTATGGGGAGGATTTTGATGGCGAAGAAAACTCATAAAACGGCCCACGTGTTGAGGCTTATAGCTGATATAAGTGATACAAAAAAAGAAAACCCAATTATAAATGCCGAATTTAAGGATGAAATTATTTTAAAAAGGAATATAATAAGGGAAGAAATAATTGAAGCACCCACAGTAAAGGCAGTTGAAATCAACATAATTTCTGAGATTGTGAGTGAAAATCTTCCGTCTATTATTGAGCGCTTCAAATGCTGCGGATGCGAAAAATGTATTGCAAGGATGACGGTTGAGGCACTAAATCATTTCCCTGCTCAATATGTATTCCCTGGCGAGAACAGTGAAGAAGAAATAGATACTATAAAGCAAAAATACAGGCCCGCTGTATTGTCGTTGCTTGTAAGGCTTGCATTAAAGCACAAGAGCAGCCCCATACACAAATAAAAATCTCCCTGAATCATCAGGGAGATTTTTTAGTTAATAGCAGATTTGGCTTTGTTTACAATACTTCTGTCATTTTCGTAAGTCAGAATAGATAAAGCGTGGCCGATTTCTACCCAGCGGATTTCTGATACTTCTTCCTCCTGAGGCACAAAATCATAGTTTTTTGCTTTTGCGATAAAATATACAACAACCTTGCTTGTATCCTTTTTTGGGGAATAGCAGACAGTCTCACGGAAGGTTGGGTCTACAATTACATCAATACCTGTTTCTTCTTTTATTTCACGCTGTGCGGTCTCAATTTCACTTTCGTTATCTTCCACATGCCCTTTTGGGAAAGACCAATGCCCGCTGTTTACGTGCTTTATCAAAAGAATTTCAGTATTACCATGATGTTTTCTGTAAACAATAGCGCCACATGACTTTTCGTTTATCATTGGCATATTCCTTTCTTGATTATGATATATCAAAGCTATTATATCATAAAAACAGGAAAATGTCTTTACTTTTACACACAAAAATTTAAAAACTAAAAAAATCTGCTTTGTATTTCTGCTACAAGCTTGTTTTTGCATGAATTGTATATGAAATTACATTCATATTTGTTCAGGCATTTATAGCATATAGAGTCGGAAGAATCGACAGTTTTTTCAATAGCAACGTTTTTTGACAGTACAGGGCAATACTGATGAATAAATGATTTATAAATCTCCAAGCAAATTACCTCTTTTCAAAAATATTATGTGCAGAAAATTTACAAATAGCAATGTATAAAAATGTAATATTTGCCAATTAATGAAATATAATATATTAAGACGGAGGACAAACAATGGAAGGAATAATAAATATATTCCAGCAGCAAACCAGGCAGGAAGAAAAGGCAAAAGCATTTGAAAGCACAAGGTTTGGCAAAGAGCTGATAAAAGATATAATCGAGGTAAAAAAACAAATACAGGATGCCCATACAAAATTTAATATGGTGAGCGAAGATGACCTTGTTGAAGCAGCTATTTATGAAGAAAGGGCATTAAAGGCAAAATATTCTTATCTGATATCCATTGCAAAAGAAAATAATGTGTGTTGTGAAATCATTTGCAAATAATAATATAAAAACAGAAAGGAACAGAAATGACAGTTTTAATAGCGACGGGAATTCTTACAGGTTTGATAATGATAGCTTATTACCTTAAATCAGGCAAGCCATTCAAAAACGCCCTCAAAGGCATGATATCTGGGGCAGCTGCACTGATTATTGTACACTTTTTTGGGAACAATATTGCTCTTGATATTGAATTGTCATTATTCAATACTTGTGTTTCACTGATACTTGGTGCCCCTGGTGTAGCATTGCTTGCGCTTGCAAGCGTAATACTTGTATAAACACAGAACGGGCCCTGACCGGAACCCGTTCTGTGCTTTTTTATGAAGAAATTTCCCTTATAGCAAAAAAATAAAAATAAAAAGTTTAAATACTTTTTATAAGGCATAAATAAGCCTTTATGAGAATTCTATTTATAAACAAATATGCAGATATCGCATAAAATGCATATTTATAAATTAACATAGAAATAAATAAAAGTCTATGATTTTACGATAAATTTACTCAATATTTGTCATTAATAACAAATATTTTGAAAATGAATAAAAAAGATTATACAGTTAATAATATCTTTAAACGCATATGCGTTTGGGTTTGCAAAAAAACTTGCCGTTAAGGCAGGAGGTGTAAAAGATGTTAGACAGAATTGCATTGTTCTTATTGATAGTTGGCGGTGTTAACTGGGGGTTGATTGGGATATTCCAGTTTGACCTGGTAGCATGGTTATTTGGCGGACAAAGCTCAGCTATCAGCAGAATTGTTTACACACTGGTTGGAATTTCAGCTCTTTGGTGTATATCATTATTCTTTAAAAACAACAGGCTTGTTGAAAACGAATAATAAACAGCAAAACAGCAGATAATATCCGACAAAGGCATAGGGGGCTTTAAAAAATTCCAGAATCAAAGAGCATGGGGTTTGCATAGGTTTTGGTATTTAAACAGAGCCTCCTATCCTTTTGTTATAAAAATTAATAAAACTGTTGACTATTTTTTGATAGTATTGTATAATAGACACGTTAAAGCAATTCGTCAAGTATTGTTTTTACACTCGTTTTTTGTCTCCTTTCTTTTTTCTTTTTTGTTTTGCAGAGCTTTATGCTCTGCTTTTTTTTACCCTCACCAATATATTATTGATAAAATTGTAATTCTGTGATACTATATAATAACAAACAGCATAGTTTAATTTTTTTGAGGAGGATAAATAATGTCAAAAAAACCGTTTTACATCACAACCCCTATTTACTATCCGTCAGGCAACCCGCACATCGGCCACTGCTATACAACCCTTGCATGTGACCTCGTTGCCAGATACAAGCGAATGCAGGGCTTTGATGTAATGTTTTTGACCGGGACAGACGAACACGGCCAGAAGATAGAGAAAAAGGCAGAAGAGGCTGGTGTAACCCCTCAGAAATACGTTGACGATATTGTAGAAATTTTTAAAAAGCTTTGGGAAAGAATAGGAATAACCTACGACAGATTCATAAGAACAACTGATGATTATCATGTTGAATCTGTTCAAAAGATTTTCAAGGAGCTTTATGACAAGGGCTTTATTTACAAATCGGAGTATGTTGGGAAATACTGCACACCGTGTGAAGCATTCTGGACAGAAAGCCAGCTTGTAAACGGCAAATGCCCTGACTGTAACAGAGAAGTTGCAGATGCAAGGGAGGAAGCTTATTTCTTTAAGCTTTCAGCCTTTTCAGAAAAGCTTGAAAAGCTTTTGACAGAAAACGCTGATTTCTTGCAGCCCGCAAGCCGTGTAAATGAGATGATAAATAATTTTATAAAGCCGGGGCTTGAGGATTTGTGTGTATCAAGAACAAGCTTTAAATGGGGCGTGCCTGTTGAGTTTGATGACAAGCATGTTGTTTATGTATGGATTGATGCATTGTCAAACTATATTACGGCACTTGGATATAAAAATTCAAGATATGATGATTATTCAGAATACTGGCCTGCCGATGTTCACATGATGGCTAAGGAAATTGTCCGTTTTCATTCAATAATCTGGCCTGCAATGCTTATGGCACTTGATTTGCCGTTGCCTAAAAAGGTTTACGGGCACGGATGGATTACCTTTAACGGCGCAAAAATGGGCAAATCAACAGGAAATGTAATAGACCCGTTTATTCTGGCTGACAGATACGGCGTTGACGCACTTCGTTATCACTTGCTGCGTGAGATGCCTTTTGGCTCTGACTGTGCTTTTTCTAACGAGACAATGATAAATAGATTGAACAGCGACCTTGCAAATGATTTGGGGAATCTTGTTTCAAGAACTGTGGCAATGGTAATCAAGTATTTTGACGGAACTTTAATAAGCGAACGTGTGGAATCAGAAGCCGACAAGGAGCTTCTAAACATGGCGGCAGCTTTAAAAGACGTTGTAGAAGAAAATTACGACAGTTTTCATTTTTCTGTTGCACTTTCAGAAATCTTCAAGGTTATTTCGAGGGCAAATAAATATATTGATGAGAACGCACCATGGGTTCTTGCAAAGGACGAAAGCAAAAAAGCAAGGCTTGCAACAGTTCTGTATAATCTGCTTGAAGTTATTCGTGTTACAACAATACTGCTAAGCCCTGTTTTGTTTACCACAACACCAAAAATATGGGAGCAGATTGGCGCCACCAATGATGACGTTATATGGGGAAAATCAGGCGAGCTTAATGTTCTCAGAAAAAATGTTACCGTTAAAAAGGGCGAGGTTTTATTCCCTCGTATTGATATTGATAAAGAAATCGAAGAGTTAAATGCTGTACTTGATGGTAAAAGCAACGCTCCCAAAATCGAACTTGAACCAGAAATAACTATTGATGATTTTATGAAATGTGAGCTGAGAGTGGGGCTTGTAAAATCGTGTGAGCCTGTAAAACGCTCAGAAAAGCTACTAAAATTCCAGATAGATGATGGTATGGGGGGCAGACAAATTCTTTCTGGCATTGCAAAATACTATAAGCCTGAGGATTTAATCGGCAAAAAAATAACCTTTGTTGCAAATTTAAAGCCTGCAAAGCTTTGTGGAGAAATTAGCCAGGGTATGATTTTGTCAGCAGAGATGGAAGATGGCTCAGCAAAGCTGATATTCCCTGACGAATCAGTCCCTGTGGGCTCAAAAATAAGATAAAATGCTTTTTGCTTTTTCAGGTTTAAGAGTGAAGAGGTACATGGGCGAAAGCAAAACGCTTAAAACTATAATTTAAAACTTAAATTTGCCTTTTTAGCTATTTGAGCGAAGGGGCAAAGGGGCCGACCGCAAAGCCCCCAAAAACAATCTTAATATTTTTTAAAAAAATTTATAGGCAAGCTTAAAGAGGCGTTTTTACGCCTCTTTTACAATTAATATAGAATAAGGAGAGAAAAATGCTGAATAATATATTTGATAGTCATTCCCACTATGATGACACAAGATTTGACGAAGACAGGGACGAGCTTTTAAATTCAATGCCAGACAAAGGAGTTTGCGGAATAATCCATGCTGCTACTGACATAAAAAGCTCATTAAATGGTATTGAATATACGAATAAATACAGTAATTTTTATACTTCTGTCGGGATTCATCCTGAATGTGTTGAGGGGCTTACGGATGATTATATCCAACAGCTTGAAGAAATGATAAGCCAAAACAAAATAATTGCAATCGGTGAAATAGGGCTTGATTATTACTGGACTAAGGATACAAAAGAAAAACAGCTTGAAGTCTTTGAACACCAGCTTATTCTTGCACAAAAGCATAGCCTGCCAGTAATTATCCATTCAAGAGAGGCAACACAGGATAGCATGGAGCTTTTAAAAAAGTATAAGCCACAGGGTGTTGTGCATTGCTATTCAGGCTCGCACGAAACTGCAAAGGAGATAATGAGGTTAGGGATGTATATAAGCTTTACAGGAGTATTGACATTTCCCAAGTCTTTCAAAGCGCAGGAAGCACTTATGGCTGTTGAAAATGACAGGCTTTTGCTTGAAACTGACTGCCCATATATGGCACCTGTTCCGTTCAGGGGGAAGAGATGCGATTCATCAATGATTGGACATATAGCACAAAAAATCGGAGAGCTTAAAGGAATTACAGCACAGGAAGTTCTTGATATAACAACAGAGAACACAAAAAGATTATTTAAATTATAAGTGTTTATGCGAAGGGGGTACGGGGGGCGACCGCAAAGCCCCTGAATAGAAATAAAACTAAGCAAGGTTTAAGGTTTGTTGCTTTTGTAGTTTGTTAGTTAATAAGTTGATTATAAAAAACCAACAATCAAATTATAAGTGTTTATGCGAAGGGGGTACAGGGGGCGCCCGCAAAGCCCCCCCAAAAAAATTCGACAAATATAATATTTAGGAATTAAATCTGATTACTGTTACTCCCCGTCCCATAAGCATTTTTCAAGATTGACTTTTGTTTGATTAACAAACTCGACACCCTCTGCCAGCAAAAGCTCTCTCTGCTCGTTTTCCCCACCAAAAGCAAACGAGGAAGATATATCGCCAAATCTGTTGACTACCCTGTGGCAAGGGATATTTTCACGGTCCGGGTTTGAATGCAACGCAAAGCCCACCACCTGCGATAAACGTGGGTTCCCTGCATAAAGTGCAATCTGCCCGTAGGTTGCAACCTTTCCTCTCGGTATTTTCTTTACAATCTCATAAATAGTACTAAATGTGTTGCCTATGATAATCACCTTTTCACAAATTTTTTCAGTTTTTTATTAAATATTATAGCAAATCATTCAAAATAACAAGAGAATTTTATAATTTTGTGTATTTACAATAATTAGACATTGTGCTAAAATAATTAAATGAGAAATAAAATAATTATTTCAATACAAACTATTTGGGAGGACTAATAATGGCAAGAAAAATGAAAACTATGGATGGTAACAATGCTGCTGCCTGGGTAGCATATCCATTTACAGATGTTGCGGCAATTTATCCTATTACCCCATCTTCAGTTATGGCTGAAGTTACAGACCAATGGGCTGCAAAAGGACAGACTAACATTTTCGGTCAACCTGTTAAGCTCGCAGAAATGCAATCAGAAGCTGGAGCTGCTGGAACAGTTCACGGTTCATTAGCTGCTGGTGCTTTAACAACCACATATACAGCATCACAAGGCTTACTCCTTATGATTCCTAATATGTACAAAATAGCTGGTGAGCTATTGCCGTGCGTTATTCATGTATCCGCTCGTGCATTGGCTTCACACGCTCTTTCTATTTTTGGCGACCATTCTGACGTTTATGCTTGCCGCCAGACTGGCTTTGCTATGATGTGCGCAACAAACCCACAGGAAGTAATGGATTTGGGTGCTGTTGCTCATCTTTCTACAATTAAAGGCAGAGTTCCTGTTCTTCACTTCTTTGACGGTTTCAGAACTTCACACGAAATTCAGAAGATTGAAACATGGGACAATGCAACTCTTGCAAAAATGGTTGATATGGATTCAATCAATGCATTCCGTAACAGGGCTTTAAATCCTGAGCATCCTGTTCTTCGCGGAACAGCTCAGAACCCTGATATCTTCTTCCAGGCAAGAGAATCATCAAACACATACTACAACGACTTCCCTGCTATTGTTGAAGAATACATGGGCAAGGTTAATGCAGAAATAGGAACAGACTATAAGCTGTTCAATTACTATGGCGCACCAGATGCTGAGCATGTAATTATCGCTATGGGTTCTGTTTGTGATACTATTGAAGAGACAATTGATTATCTTAACAATAACGGTGCAAAGGTTGGTCTTGTTAAGGTTCGTCTATACAGACCATTTGTTGCAGAAAAATTAGTTGAGGCTATTCCTGATTCTGTTAAGCAGATTTCTGTTATTGACAGAACAAAAGAGCCTGGCTCATTGGGCGAGCCTTTGTATCTTGACGTTGTTGCTTCATTAAAGGATACAAAGTTCCACAACACACCTATTTTCAGCGGAAGATACGGACTTGGCTCAAAAGATACAACACCTGCACAGGTAGTTGCTGTATTTAATAACACAGAAAAGAAGAAGTTTACAGTTGGTATCAACGACGATGTTACAAATCTTTCATTGCCAGTTGGCGAAAACCCACACACAGCAAAAGAAGGAACAACAGCTTGTAAGTTCTGGGGGCTTGGAGCTGACGGTACAGTTGGTGCAAACAAAAACTCAATCAAAATTATCGGTGACCACACAAACATGTATGCTCAGGCATATTTCTCATACGATTCAAAGAAATCAGGCGGTGTAACTGTTTCTCACCTAAGATTCGGTAAGTCACCAATCAAATCAACATACCTTGTAAACATGGCTGACTTTGTTGCCTGCCATAACGAATCATATATCGACAAATATGACATGGTTTCTGACATTAAGCCAGGCGGAACATTCCTGTTAAACTGCCAGTGGAATATGGAGGAGCTTGAAAGCCATCTTCCTGGCCAGGTTAAGAGATACATCGCAAAGAACAATGTTAAGTTCTATACAATAAACGGTGTTCAGATTGGTAAGGATATCGGACTTGGAAACAGAATAAACACTGTTTTACAATCAGCTTTCTTTAAATTAGCTAACATTATCCCAATTGAGGATGCTATAAAGTATATGAAGGACGCAGCTACTGCTTCTTATTCAAAGAAGGGTGAAGCTATCGTTAAGATGAACCATGATGCTATCGATGCCGGCTGCAATGGCTTGGTAGAAATTAAGGTTCCTGCTGAATGGGCTAACGCTACTGATACTGAAATGGGTATGGCTAAGGTTAGCGGCGATAACAAGGCTCTTGTTGATTTCGTTAACAACATCCAGATTCCTGTAAATGCACAGGCTGGTGACAAGCTTCCTGTTTCAACATTTGTTGACATGGCTGACGGTACCTTCCCACAAGGCTCTTCTGCTTATGAAAAACGTGGTATAGCTGTTGATATTCCATGCTGGGAAAAGGACAACTGTATTCAGTGTAACTTCTGTGCATATGTATGCCCACACGCTGTAATCCGCCCAGTTATAATGACAGATGCTGAGCTTGCTGCTGCTCCTGCTATTGCCAAGGATAAGGCTATCCCTTGCACAGGTATGGCTGGATATCATTTCATGATGACAGTATCAGCTTTGGACTGCACAGGCTGTGGCTCTTGTATAAATGTATGCCCTGGCAAAAAAGGAAACAAAGCTCTTGCTTATATGCCTCTTGAAACTCAGCTTGCAGAACAGGAGCTATTCAATTATGCTCAGTCACTTGCTGAAAAGCCTGAGGTTGCAGAAAAGTTTAAAGAAACAACAGTAAAAGGCTCACAGTTCAAACAGCCATTGCTTGAATTCTCTGGTGCTTGTGCTGGTTGTGGTGAAACACCATATGCTAAGCTTGTAACACAGCTGTTTGGTGACAGAATGTATATTGCAAACGCAACAGGATGTTCATCAATCTGGGGTGGTTCTGCTCCTTCAACTCCATACACAATAAATAAAGAGGGTAAAGGTCCTGCTTGGGCAAACTCATTATTTGAAGACAATGCTGAATATGGCTACGGAATGTTCCTTGCACAGTCAACATTAAGGCAGAGAGCAGTTGCTAAGGTTTTAGAGCTTCAGAAGAAAGCTGAAAAGCCGGAAGTTAAGTCAGCTATTGAAAATTATCTTTCAACAATGACACTTGGAAACGAAAACAAGGTAGCTACAAAAGCACTTGTTTCAGCTCTTGAAGCTTGTGATTGTGATGAATGCAAGGCTATTCTTGCAGACAAGGATTTCTTGAACAAGAAGTCAATGTGGGTATTTGGTGGAGACGGCTGGGCTTACGACATCGGATTCTCAGGGCTTGACCACGTTATTGCTTCTGGTGAAGATGTAAATATATTTGTATTCGATACTGAGGTTTACTCAAACACAGGCGGACAATCTTCAAAGGCTACACCAACAGGTGCTATTGCTCAGTTTGCTGCTGCTGGTAAGGAAGTTAAGAAGAAAGACCTTGCAGGAATCGCAATGAGCTACGGCTATGTATATGTTGCACAAATTGCACAGGGTGCTGACTATAATCAGTGTATCAAAGCTATTACAGAAGCTGAAAGCTATAATGGCCCATCAGTTATCATCGCTTACGCTCCATGTATCAACCATGGTATTAAGGGCGGAATGAGCCAGGCACAGACAGAAGAAAAGAAAGCTGTTGCTGCTGGATACTGGCATTTGTTCAGATTTGACCCAAGACTATCAGCTGAGGGCAAGAATCCGTTCCAGCTTGACAGTAAAGCACCAACAGACAGCTACAAGGACTTCATAATGAGTGAGGTTCGTTACAGCGCTCTTGCCAGGTCAAATCCAGAAAGAGCAGACAAACTGTTTGACAGTGCTGTTAGCACAGCTGCTAAAAAGTATGATTATCTGCTTCGCCTTTCAAAGCTTTATGATGTTGAATAATATAGTTTAACAATCAACAATAAACGCCTCCGGGATATCCGGGGGCGTTATTATTTTTACACAATCGAAAAAACGCCCACCTAAAAAGGTGAGCGTTTTAAAATTCTCTTTAAAAGAATTACTTGATTTCAACAGTTGCGCCAGCAGCCTCAAGCTTAGCTTTAAGGTCTTCTGCTTCTGCCTTAGAAACGCCTTCTTTAACAGCCTTTGGAGCGCCTTCAACAAGCTCTTTTGATTCTTTAAGGCCAAGTCCACAAATGTCCTTAACAGCCTTGATAACGTTCATCTTAGCATCACCGAATGAAGCAAGGATAACGTCAAACTCTGTCTTTTCCTCAGCAGCAACAGCAGCTCCGCCAGCAGCAGGAGCAGCAGCAACAGCAGCTGTTACACCGAATTCTTCCTGGATTGCCTCAACAAGTTCAGCAAGCTCAAGTACAGTTAAAGCCTTAACGTCTTCAACAAATTTTAATATCTTTTCTGAAGCCATGATAATTATTCTCCTTTAAAATTAAATTGCTCTTATAGAGCGAAAATGTTTGTTTGCATAAAATTATGCAGATTCCTTACTGTCAGCAACTGCTTTAATGATAGCAGCAAGCTTTTGCATTGGTCCTTGTAGCGAACCAACAAGCTGTGACAACAAAATATCTCTTGAAGGAATTTTTGAAAGAGCAATAACACCCTTGTCATCATAAATTTCTTCGCCGATAAATCCAGCTTTAAGGTTGAACTTATCTTTTGTGCCTTCTGCGAATTTACCTAAAATTCTTGCAGGAGCAGTCTGGTCTTCGTTTGAGATAGCAATAGCAGTTGTGCCTTCAAGAACGTTTGTTAAACCGTCAAGTCCGACATTTTTCATTGCGAAACGAAGTAAAGAGTTCTTTTCAACTGAATATATAATTCCAGCCTCACGAAGCTCTTTTCTCAGCTTTGTGTCTTCTTCAACAGTGATACCCTTGTAATCAACAAGAACACCAGCAGCAGCGCCTTTAAGAAGCTCAGTCAACTGATTAACCTTCTCCTGTTTTTGAAGCAATACCTTTTCACTTGGCATAGTTTTCACCTCCACAAAATGTGTAGAAATCGATTCCAAAAAAGAAAAGCCCTTTTCCATCTAAAAAGACGAAAAAAGGCTACAAAGTCATATTAATACCTTGCTGCTTTCCTCGGCTGGGCTTACGGATTTTACTCCACCAGCTGTCTTTAGAATACGATAGCTTATAAAGTATAGCATAGTTTAAAACTAATGTCAATACCTGTTTGATTTGTTAATAATAAGAAGATAAAATATCCCCGTTATTAACTATACGCCGTATTTGGATGTGCTGATTTTAACGCCTGGTCCCATAGTTGAAGCAACAACGATTGACTTCAAGTATTGTCCCTTAGCAGCAGCTGGCTTTGCTTTAATGATAGCCTCAACCAAAGTGTTGAAGTTTTCTTCAAGCTTAGCGCAACCAAATGAAGCTTTACCGATAGGGCAGTGGATAATGTTTGTTTTATCAAGACGATATTCAATCTTACCAGCCTTAGCCTCTGTTACAGCACGAGCAACGTCAGGAGTAACAGTACCAGCCTTTGGGTTTGGCATTAGTCCACGAGGACCAAGAACCTTTCCAAGGCGGCCAACAAGGCCCATCATATCTGGTGATGCGATAACAACATCAAAATCCATCCAGTTTTCTTTTGTGATTTTTTCTACTAAATCCTCAGCACCAACATATTCAGCGCCAGCTTCCTTAGCAGCTGCCATTTTGTCCTCTTTACAGAAAACGCAGACACGAACAGACTTACCTGTTCCGTTTGGCAGAACAACAGCGCCACGAACCTGCTGGTCAGCGTGACGTGAGTCAACACCAAGTCTTATGTGTGCCTCAACAGTTTCATCAAATTTAGCTTTTGCATTTGTAGCAACTAAATCCAATGCTTCGTTTGGCTCATATTGTTTTGTTTTGTCAACAGCTTTTAAAGCTTCAACATATTTTTTGCCATGTTTCATTATAATTTTCCTCCCTCATAAGTGGTAATTAGCGGAATTTTCCTCCCACCAGCGGGTAAACTGATTAAAATCAGCCACCGTGCGAAGCCTCGCAACTATAAAAGCAAATTTACTTTTAATAATTTTTGTACGACAAACTGAATTAGTCTATTACAACTACGCCCATTGAACGAGCTGTTCCAGCTATCATACTCATTGCAGTTTCAATAGAAGCTGCGTTAAGGTCAGGCATTTTTTGCTCAGCGATTTTTCTGATTTGTTCCTTAGTGATTTTAGCAACCTTAGTCTTGTTAGGAACACCTGAACCTGATTCAATTCCACAAGCCTTTTTGATAAGAACAGCAGCTGGTGGAGTTTTTGTAACAAAAGAGAAAGAACGGTCAGCGTAAACTGTAATAACAACAGGAATAATCAATCCGATGTCGTTTTTTGTGCGCTCATTGAACTCTTTTGTAAATGCCATAATATTAACACCATGTTGACCAAGTGCTGGACCAACTGGTGGTGCTGGTGTTGCTTTTCCAGCATTAATTTGCAGTTTGATATAACCTACTACCTTTTGTGCCATATTTTGCACCTCCATAAAATGTGGTAAAAGTCGAGCCGGAATAAAAATTTGGCCCTCCCACTAAAAGCAATCGGATTATGCTAAAAGCATATTTCAATTGCCAATAATACTAATAAGATATTAGTACGCTTCAAGCTTTTTGACCTGTGAAATTTCAAGCGTAGCAGGTGTTTCCCTGCCAAACATAGAAACCATAACGTCAACAGTCTTTGCTTCGGTATCAATTGATTTTACTATGCCCACAAAGCCTTCAAGTGTTCCCGCAATTATGGTAACACTGTCGCCCTGAGCAAAGGTAATCTCAACTGATGTGTTTTTGTCAACTCCAAGGCTTTCAACCTCTGCATCTGAAATAGGAATAGGCTTTGAGCCAGGCCCGACAAAACCAGTAACACCCCTGATATTTCTGACAATATACCATGTATCATCTGTTAATACCATTTTAACCAGAACATAGCTTGGAAATACCTTGCGCTCAACCTCACGCGGCTTGTTTTCCTTTGTTGTTTCGGTAACAAGCTCAGTAGGAACACGAACCTCAGGAATCATATCATGAAGCTTTCGGTTTTCAACTACCTTTTCGATGTTTTGAGCTACCTTATTCTCGTATCCGGAATAGGTATGAATAACATACCACTTTGCCGATTCTGACATTACTTAAACCTCCAAAAAAACGCTTCGGTTTACAAAAACGTATTTTTACTTTCTTTGAAGTATTAAATTAAAAACAAGCATAAAAATACTGTCAAGTCCCCAGATAAAAATCCCGGTAACAACCATTGCTATCATAACAACGACAGTATTGTTGACAACCTGTTTTTTCGTCGGCCAAACAATTTTCTT
>QKDG01000163.1 GCA_003246805.1 Clostridia bacterium
CCGATTAATTCATATTCCCGCTCTGAAATATCCTCTATCCCAAAAGCCTTATAAATTACCCCCTGCAAATTTCTTTCAATTTCGAGGTATTTTTCAAGATTATGCTTAACCGGCCGTATTATATCAGAAATATACGCCTCACTTGCATCGTGCAATAACAGTGCAAGCTGAACTTTTTTTGAATATCCCCTTACTTTTGCCTCATACGAGCAATTAATGCAATGCTGTGCAACAGAAAAAAAACAGCGTATATGCCCGTTTGCTCTGCACATGAAAGATAAAGCATGTGCTATGTCAATAATTGAAATATCCCTGGCTTCTGGCTGTGTCGGATTCATCACTATATTGGTATAGGTAATAATACTGTTTTTTTCAAGATTCAGCTCAAACATAAAAAGCCCCCGTTATAATTGGTTTTGTTTTGTATATAACTATTGTTTCAGATTTATGCATATTTATTATCTTGGTTCCTTATCAATTTCTACAACTGCGTTATAATCATTGTTCAGGTTTTTGACTTCACTTTTTATAAGCTCAATAAGCTCAGCATCGCTGATTTTAAAATCAAAAGGAATAGCAACATCAAATATCAGATTTGTATGTGAGTCACCGCTAACCATCCTGAAATCATGCATCGAAATATTCTCGTCAATTTTTCTTATTATAGCGAAAACACATTGAAAGCATTCAGTAACCTTTTCGTTATTAACTTCAATAGGGTCCATATGAATAACTGTCTGGCATCTGAATTCTTCATTCATCTGCGATTCAATATTATCAATAACATCGTGAATAATAAGCATATCAATATCACAAGGAACCTCAGCGTGCAAGGAAACAATGCATCTTCCTGCGCCATAGCTGTGAACAATTATATCGTGAACACCGATGATATTATCATATTTTAAAACAAACGCCTTGATTTTTTCTAATAGTTCTTTATCCGGGGCTTCACCCAAAAGCTGGTCTAACATGCCCTTTGCCGCAGAAAAACCGGTATAAATAATAAACAGAGCAACAGCCACACCAAGATAGCCATCAATTTTAAGCCCGGTAAAATATGATACAACAATTCCTATAATAACAACCATTGTAGCCATAACATCACTCAAACTGTCAAGCGAGGTTGCCTTCATAGTGTTTGAATTTATTATATTCCCCAGTTTTCGGTTAAAAAGGCACATCCAAAGCTTGACAAGCACCGAAGCACCAAGAATAATAATAGAAATCAGGCTGAACGAAATTTCATCAGGGCTTATAATTTTTGAAATTGATGTTTTGCCTATCTCAAAGCCCAGCAAAATAATAACCATTGATATAGTAAAGCCGGAAACATATTCGTATCTGCCATGGCCAAAGGGATGCTCGTTGTCAGCCGGCTTGCCTGCCATCTTAAAGCCAACAAGAGTTATTATAGATGAACCAGCGTCAGACAAATTGTTGATAGCATCAGCGGTAATGGAAACTGAGCATGAAATAATACCCGCAAACAATTTCCCCGTGAATAATAATATATTCAATACTATGCCAACTATTCCACTAAAAGTGCCGTATTTATTTCTTATTTCAGGGTTGTCAACATCATGGCTGTTTTTTATAAAAAGCTTAATCAATAATTTTGTCATTTTGCACCTCAATAATATCTTTTTTCTTAAAAACTATCAGCTTGCTGATAATATAATTCAAAACAAGAACAATTATGGTTGCTATCAGCTTAATTATAAGTGCGTTATTACCGAGCTTTGTGATAAACACCCATATGATAAGCATTTCAACCAAAAAAGAAAATACCCTTCCTACATAAAAAAGTATCAGCTGCTTTAAAAATTTTACTGTGCTGTAGGTAGGCGAATTAAACACCCATATTCTGTTTGTAAAAAAAGCAAAGGCAACAGCAGCAACCCAGCTGATTGAATTTGCGATAAGCTCATGCAGATTAAAAATATATTCAAATAACCAAAAGGTAACAAAGCTTACTATTGTTGTTAATCCGCCAAAAAAGATATATAAAACAATATCATTTCTTTTCTGATAAAAAGGCTTGAAATATTTAATTATAGGCAAATCAAATATAAAACCAAAAAATCTATCTAACATTATTCTATTTTTACTCCAAATATTTTTTATTCTATTTTAACCTTTTACAGCTTTACTTTCAAGTATTTTATTGCATAATATGAATAATAGTGCTATTATATAATTATTATTGACAGGGGGGCGCTTTTTATGGATATTAATCCTATAATACAGAATATTACCAACCAGATACTTGATATTACTAATCCTTTTAAAATTATTCTGTTTAACAGGAAGTATGACCTTTTTGAAAACCTGACTTCCTTCAAGCTATGTGTTGTTGTGGATGATAATGTGAATATATCCGAGCTTGAAAGCGATTTATATTTAAACCTTGAATGTGAAAATCCGTTTGATGTTATTATCTATAAGCAAAGTGAATGGTTCAATCTGATTGAAGATGACACATCCTTTGCAAGAAAAATCTCAAAAACGGGGGTTGTGCTATATGAGCTACAAGCATAATTCAACCGACAGCAAAAGGTATTTTGACTGGCTTTTTCACGCTAATCTTGATTATCTTGCCGCAAAATCACTTATCAAGGATGAACGTTGCTATTATGCCACTGCTTTTCATTGCCAGCAATGCATAGAAAAAGCACTGAAAGCGTATATGCTGTATAAAAAAAGGAGACTGTTTGACGGGCATAATCTCACCTGGCTTTGCAAACAGGCAATGCTGATGGATGACCATTTCAGGCAATATTTAAAAGACAGCTCTACGCTTAACAGATATTATATAGAAACAAGGTACCCGGCTGATATCCCATTTGATATTGACTACGATGCAATGCAGCATATTTTTGAAATAACAACAAATATGCTTGAATTTATTTGTGACCATATAAAATTTGATTTTGCAAGCTATCACAAAATTAAATCCACTAATTAAAAACTTCAGCCTTGCATTTTAAGCAAGGCTTAGGATTGTAGAAAAAGTCCTTTTCTACAATTTTGTTATAAATTAAAATCGTATTTGCGGGGGCTTTGCGGTCGCCCCCGTACCCCTTCGCATCAAAATTCATAGCTTTTTGACACTCTTAGCCTTGCATTTCAAGCAAGGCTTTGTTTTTAATATCTATCTACCACAAAGTATTTCTTCATTTTTGTCGACCATAATTCCGAAGCAAGCTTTATCGATACTAATCCGCCAAGAATGATTCCTATAAAAACCAGAACCTTTAACATCGTTTTCATTTTACCCCTCCAGTTAATTAATTACATACATTATATCACTTTTAACTCAATAAGAAAAGCAATTTTAAAAAATAATTGTCTTTTATTATTAAGATGTGTTATACTGTTAGATGATTTATTTTTTAAAAAAAGGATTTTGATATGAAAGATAACAACAGAAGTAACAACAGCTATAAAAAACTATTTTCAAACACCATTGTTTTTGCAATTGGTTCATTTAGCTCAAAAATACTGGTTTTCTTATTGTTGCCTTTATATACTGCTGTTCTTAATCCTGACCAATACAGCTCGGTTGACCTTATTATTCAGATTGCAAACCTTATGCTACCTGTCGCGACTCTCTCTATTTCTGAAAGTATAATTAGGTTTGGATTAGACAAAAAGTATAACAAATCATCAGTTTTTACAACTGGCCTGCTTATCACCCTTATGGGAATGGTTTTAGTTTCTGTCGCCATGCCATTTTTGTCAATGACTGAATATGTTAAAGGGTATTCATTTCTTTTATACATATATATTTTTACTGCAAGCATAAAGCTTATTTTTACTGAGTTTGTCAGGTCAAAAGGGTATGTTAAATTATACTCTTTCAACGGGCTGCTTACTACTTTTTTCATGATTATTCTAAATATAATTTTCTTGCTTGTATTAAGAATAGGTATTTATGGTTATCTTCTTGCTATTATATTATCTGATTTTATTTCAATATTGTTTTTATTTGTTATCGCACGCTTATATGGTTATTTTTCTTTAAAGGCTTTTAACAAAAACATAGCAAGGCAGATGCTTGCTTTTTCTATCCCTCTTATCCCTACGACAATAATGTGGTGGATTACTAATGTTTCTGACCGTTTTCTTGTTCAGGGTTATCTTGGTGATGCTGCAAATGGGTTGTATGCTATTTCTTATAAAATTCCCACTATACTCACAACTATATTTGCAATGTTCAATCAGGCATGGAATATGTCTGCAATTACCGAATATGATTCAAAACAAAAAGAGAAATTCTATTCTAATGTGTTCAGCTCTAATCAATCAATAATCTATGTACTTGCAGGCGGTATATTGCTTGTTCTTATACCTCTTACAAAAATACTGGTTGCAGATGCTTATTTTTTATCTTATCAATACACTCCCGTATTGATTTTAGCAACTGTCTTCACTTGCTTTACTTCTTTTTTGGGAAGTATTTATGCCGCAACAAAAAAAACAAAGCATTCTTTTGTGACAAGCTTTTTAGGGGCTTCTATAAATATTGT
>QKDG01000158.1 GCA_003246805.1 Clostridia bacterium
GATGTTAAAGACTGAGAAATGTAGCTGAAATTTGTGAAAGCAACTGGCTTAGGGAACAAAAGCAGGGCTTCCTTCCAGCATAAGGCTGATATTGAATATCCTACTGCAACAGGCTGGAAAATGAGATTGTCTTTTCCCCCAAATGCCTGCTTTCCTATTACAATTGTAATAATACAACCTGCAATAAGTATTCCGACAGGAACAGTCGCAGGCATAAGCAAGGCGTAGGTCAATCCAATTATTACAGAAGAATAATCCTTGAACTCATATTCACCTTTTTTTAAATAGATACAGATTACATCAGTTATATAGCAGGTCAGTACAGCTATGAATACTATCAGTAACGCACGTATTCCATAATAAAAGACTGACATGAAAACCAGAGAAAACAAGCATATACTCAAATCCAGCCAGACTGAATCAATTGTTTTGCTATTTGTGTTCTTAAACATTGTTTACGTTCCTTCCATTATTTTTTTTGAAACGGAGTGCTTTGTATGGTCATTGAAATAATCAGCCCTAACACCATAAAAGTTGTACTTGACAAAGAGGATATGTCCTCATATAACCTGAGCTTTGATGAACTAGACAGGTCAAGTCCTGAGACGAAAAATCTGTTGATTGACCTGATTGAAAATATAAAGAACGAAAAAGACATTGATATTTCTAACGACAGACTGTTTGTTGAGGCTTTCCCCAAAAGTGATGGCGGATGCCTTCTATATTTGTCAATGCTTAATGCACCCAGCAAAAATACAGCAGAAAAAAGCAATAGCCTGTATAACTCGATAATATGCTCTGTTAACTCACCTGATATACTGATAAAAATATCAGATAAATTGTTCAGTATGTTTAACCATATCCTCCACGACAGCGAGCTGTATTATCTTGAAGGCAACTTTATTCTTATCCTGCACACATTTAAGAAAGCAGACAAAAGAATCAGAACTTTTTTAAGCGAATTCTGCGAAATAACAGGAGATGATGATATAGATTTATATACTGTGAGAGAATACTTCAATTGTATTTTCCCGGTTAATGCTATTGAAGAAATCAACAAAAAAACATATCATTTTTTTAAAAAATAGAAGTTAATGATTTATTAAATAATTCTAAGCTTTGCAACAGATGCTGCCATATTATCAGACCTAAATAAAAAAGAACCAGAGACAAGGTTAGTTGCACCTTCTCTGACAACCAAAGGTGCTGTTTTTTCGTTTATTCCGCCATCAACCTGAATTTCTGTCCTCAATGAATTTTCATCAATAATTTTTCGCAATTCTGATATTTTTTCAAGTGAATTATTAATGAAGCCTTGCCCACCAAAACCAGGCTCGACAGTCATTATCAAAACCATATCAATTTTATTAAGATATGGCTTTAAGCAATCAACAGGGGTAGCAGGTTTGATTGAAACACCTGCTTTTAATCCAAAAGAGTGAATTAATTCAATTGTTAAGCCAATGTCACTTTCAGCTTCAACATGAAATGTAATTATATCTGCGCCTGCGGCTGCGAATTTTTCAATATAATCATATGGATTTTTTATCATCAGATGAACATCGATCGGCAAATCAGTGCAAGCCTTAATGCTCTCCAATACAGGCAGACCAAATGATATGTTTGGAACAAACTGGCCATCCATTACGTCAAAATGAATCATATCAACACCTGATGAGGCTGCTCTTTTAATCTCATTTGATAAGTTTGATAAATCTGAATTTAAGATAGAAGCTGATATTGTAACGGCCATATATCCTCCACAAAAGTTTTAATATTTAATTATTTATACATTATATTTAATTATATTACATATTTGCACAATCGTCAACATTTATATAAACAAAAAGAGGTTATATGCAAAAGCAGATAACCTCTATCTATAATAAACAAAAGAAAATTGCACAAAGGTTAAAAGCTCCCCTGTGGACACAAAAGTGCCACTTTTAACCTTAACAAAAATCCTACTGCATTTCTCCTTTGCCTATTGTTATTTTATGCAGTAAAACAAATTGTGCGACTGACGATAAGCAAACATATCAATTTGTAATTTAACATATAGTATATTTTTATCTCAGTTATTTAAGATTATACATGAAAATTATTGGATATGCAGATAATAATTTATTTGTATTATTCTTCAAAAAGTGACAAACTATATTTTAAATGTGAAGAAGTACAGGAACAACCGCAAATTGCACACAAGCTGGTTCCTATAATTGTAATTAAATTTTAGGATAGAAGTTTATATGCAAGCTGAAATTTATTGAATTAGTTTGAAAATAGCTTCATATATCAGCATAACCATTGGGATTGTTATTATGCTTAAAACCGTTGTGACAGAAATAATTTTAGCCGCATATTCGGGAACTATTTTAAACTTTGTTGCGAATAAAACAGTTGTTATTGCAGTTGGGCAAGCGCTTGATATCAGACTAACCGTAACAATATCCGCAATATCTTTATTGTTTGCAAAAATGGCAAAAAAAGCAATCATAATCAATGGAATAAACAGCAATCTCACAAATGCAATTTTATAAATCTTAATTTCCTTAAAGGCAGTTAAAATATTTGTCTTTGCAATATATATCCCCAGTATCAGCATTGCCAATGGTGTGTTGAGTGCTGCAACATATCCTAAACCAGACGTAATAACGACTGGAAGTTTTAGTGAAAAAAAGAAAACTAACAAGCCAACAAGAACCGATAAAACCGGTGCGGATTTTAGTGACCTTAAAAAGCTCTTGATATTTATACCGCCTGAAAAAATATTTATTCCTTGTGTCCATATAAAAATATTAAGCACTGCGATAAAAACACTTGAATAAAATGCTCCGTTTTCCGGTAATACAGATGAAACAATCGGCAAGCCCATAAAGCTTGCATTCCCATATATACAAGCAAATCGCTCAATCATATATACTTTTGATTCTTTTTGTTTACGAAAAAATAAACTGGCGCACAAAACGCCTGCCAAGTGCACTAAAACGGCAAAAGCAAAGGACAATAATAGCCCCTTTGCTTTTGCTGCATTATATTCAACTTTAAAAGCTGTTAAAATAACTGCTGGTGTTACTATGTAAAGCAAAACGACCGACAGCTGTGACGCTGTGGTTTCTGTCAGAACTCCCCTTTTGAAGCAGAAAAACCCGACAGAAATCAATAATAACATTACTAAAACTTGTGTTAAAACACTTAATGAAATACTCATTTAATTACCTGATGATTCCTTATTGTATTTATTACTATTTTTTATGATTTGGATTATTCTTTACTGTTTCGATAGCTTTTGTAATTATAACATCCAGATCAACATTCATCTGCCTTTGTGTAGAATCGATTTTTACAAAAAGCTCACCCTGCAAAGTGTTGACATAATGTGGCGGGCAATTGTTTAACGCTATTGCCAGCATATCAAGATAACATGTATGACATTTGCAGCAATCACTTTTTTCAAGAAGCTCTGTGAGTTTTTGCTTAACTAAAATCTCAGAAATATTTACAATAGCCATAACGTAACCCCTTTTAATTATCAAATTTATTCATAACAAGGCCGGTTATTAATTTTGGATAAAAATAAGTTGATTTTTGCGGCATTTTTTCGCTCGCCAGAGCAACATCCTTAATCTCAACAACACGTGTTGGGTTTAGAATAAATGAGCAGTTTGCAAGCTTATTATCAACTGCACTGATTGCCTCATTAAAATTCCTTGTGTATATAAGATTCTTCTGGTTTGCCATGTTTTCTTTATCTATGCCAAAAAGTCGTTCTAAAACAAGCGAATGTAAAATACTTACATCAAGCTGGCAATAAGCATCTGACATTTGTGGCAACAATGATTTAATCACATTTTTATCCTTTAATACAAGAAGATAATAAGAATTTTCACCAGTATACAATGCAAATGCTTTTTCGCCTTTGTTATAAAGCTCAGAAAGCTGATTTTCTGCATTTGTAATATCGTTATGGCTTGAAATCTCAAAGTATTCTCTGCATTTTTCAAGTACACTCTTAACATCAAAATTCTCTAAATCACGAACAATTCTGTGAGTAGGAAATACAACAAGCCCATCGTTTTCAATGTTTACAAGCATCATACAAACATATCCTGACTGACTTTCAGCGTTGCTTATTCCGCTTTCGCATAAATGCTTATGGAAGTTCAGTGCAGTTTCGTATCTGTGATGACCGTCAGCAATATAAATCTTTTTATCAGCAAAACTCTCGCACACATTTTTGATTATATTGTCATCTTTAACGCACCATAAGCGGTGAATAACACCATCACCGTCTGTAACTTCTATATCCGCTTTTCCCGTAGATGCTTTTTCTATAAGTGTATATACACTATTGTCTTCATCCATATACAATGAATAAATTTGTGAAAAATTGCAGAATGTCTGGCTCATCAGGTTGAATCTATCGGTTTTTGCCTTGCTTAAAGTTTCTTCATGGGGAAGAACAACGCCCTTAGAAAATTCCTCAAGCTTTACAAGAGAAATAAAGCCTTTAAC
>QKDG01000202.1 GCA_003246805.1 Clostridia bacterium
GTAGAATACATGAACAGTGCAACAGCACCTGACGCACCAACAGCTGATGATAAGGAATTTACAGCATGGAGTAATGATGACTGGCAGAAGGTTACTCAAAATGTTGATGTAAATGCATTGTACAATCAGTATTATACAGTTAAGTTCGTAGATTTTGACGATGAGCTGATTTCTACTCAAAGAGTATTATTGAACGGTAACGCAGTTGCTCCGCAAGAGCCAACAAGGGATGGCTATACATTTTCTGGTTGGAACGGAGATTTCACAAACGTTGTTGACGATTTAATAATAAAGGCAACATATACACAGAATATTACTATTCCAGTTGATGAGATTCCAACAGCTAATGTTGCAACACCTGATGATACAAATAGTAGTAAACCTACAAGTACCGTAACTGTCACAGATGAAGGTATTCCTGCAAGCTCAAATCCAAAAACTGGTGATAATAGTTCGTTCCATATCATATTTGTTGCAACTATTTCAATGATAGCAAGCCTTGCATGGATTTGTCGTGAAAAAAAGATATCATTAAAAAGAAAATCAAATAGATAATATCAAGTGATGTTTATGCCCCAAAGGGAATTGCGACGATAAGTCGCATTACCTTTGGGGTTTTGAATTTATAAAAACTTGAAAATTCATTAAATTGATGATATTATGTAATTAACGTAAATATTAATATGTTTTATTTCAAGAACATATACAAAAAAGATTAATTGATATGGGGCGAAAAGATGAGGGAAATTGATAAGCTTATTGTTGACGCAAAAAACAATCCAAAGAAGCAAGAGGATATTATCATCAGCTATAAGGGATATATTTTAAAAACGGCCTCACGGATAACTAATAGATTTATTTCTGAGGAAGCTGATGAATGGTCAGTTGCCCTTGGCGCTTTTAATGAAGCAATACATAACTATGAATATGAAAAAGGCAGTTTTTTTAGCTTTGCCGAGCTGATTATCAAAAGAAGACTCATTGATTTTTCAAAATCAAACAAAAGATTCGAACGTGAAATTTCTGTTTCTCCCGCTGTATTTGAAGGTGATATTGAAGAAGAGGATGATAATATAGCTTTAACTGTAAAAGAAAAAATTATATATTTTCCTGACAGAACCCTGCATGACGAAATTGAAGCAATAAATAGTATATTCAAAGGCTATGGTTTTTCATTTTTTGATTTGGCTGAATGCTCACCAAAAGCAGAAAAAACAAAAAAAGCTTGCGCAATAGCTGTGGCATATATTTGCAAAAACGACGCTGTTATGGCAGAATTAAAAGCATCTAAACAGCTTCCTATAAAAATAGTTGAAAAAAATACACACCTACCCCGAAAAATTTTAGAGCGACACCGAAAATATATAATAGCAGCAGTTGAGATACTATCCGGAGAGTATCCATGTATTGCTGAATATCTTAAATTCATCAGAGAGGAGATGTAAAATTGAAATCGGTAATAGTTGATATAAAAAATAATTTTGCAGCTGCTCTGGCGGATGACGGGTGTGTAAGGAAAATAAAAAATAAAAATTATGTTATAGGACAGGTGATTGATATGAAAAAAACAACTAACATGAGTTTTAAATCAGTATCTAAAATAGCTGTGGCAGCTTGTCTTTTCGTTTTAATTGCATTAGGTGGAGTAGGGGCGTATGCTTACTATACTCCCACAACCTATGTTTCTTTGGACGTTAATCCTTCTATCGAATACGAGTTGAACACTTTTGACAGGGTTTTGTCAGTTAATGCCGTAAATGACGACGGAAGTGAAATTCTTGACAATATCGGACTTGATAGCTTAATAAATATGCCGATTGAAGATGCAATTCAGGATACTGTAAACGCAATTGCAGATGAAGGGTATTTTGATGGCGAAACTACCGGAGGCATTGTTATCACAACATCAGAAAATGATGAAGAAAAAGCACAGCAGCTTGTTGAGCAATTGGAAGAGCAGGTTAAAGAAACAGTTGAAGAAAAACAGCTTGACGTTGAGATAGAGGCAATGACAGCCAGTAGGGAAAGAGTTCAGGAAGCTAAGGCTTTGGGCGTTACACCAGGAAAATTAAATCTTGTAGAAAAGCTAAAAGAGGCTGCTGAAAATCCTGATGACGTTGATTTTCAGGAATGGCTTTCAAAATCAGTAAAAGAAATTCAGAGTGAAACAAAACAATATAAAAAGCAAATAAACAATGAAAACAATAATATAAATCAAAATAAAGAGGAACAACAAAATCAAGAAGTAGAAAAAGAAAAAAACCAGATAAAAGAAGAAGAACAGAATCAGGAGCAAATCAATAGCCAGGCACAATCAGAAAAGCCGGACAATGCAGGCTCATCAAATGGCAATTCCTCAGGAGCAGGCAATTCTCAACAAAACACAGCCTCATCAAATGGTAATTCAGAAGCTGGGGCTAACAATGATAATGGCAACAAAAATAACGCCGAAGAAACTTCGTCTGTTGTTTCAGAAAGTACAACACAAGGCAATTCGAATAATTCAAGCAATCAGCAAAGTTCAAACCAAAATGGCAATAAAACAAATAATGGCAACGGTAATAGTTAACCTATGTATCAAAACAGGAATGTAATTGTCATAAAGTATATGTAATTATAAGAGTAGCTGTTTTTTATTATGAAAACTGCTACTCTATTTTTCATAATAAATAAAAATAGCTGCTTTATGTATATCAATTTTGTGATATATTTCGTGTTTAATACGGTTGTATAAATGTCAGAGCTATGTTAAGATGATAATGAAACAGAAAGAAATATATAATAAAAGAAAGAAAAATCATAGGAGAATTAAATGTCACTCTTTATTTTAGAAAATGTAAAATACGAAGGAATTTTATCATACCCACTAATAGAAATAAAAAAATGCAAGACCACCTTTTTTTGTGGCGAAAGTGGTTGTGGGAAAAGCACACTTTTAAAGCTGTTAAACGGTGTTGTTTCTGTTTCGAACGGTACGATATATTATAATGGAAGTGAAATAAACAGCTATAACCCAATAGAATTAAGAAGAGAGGTTTTGCTTGTTAGTCAGTCGGTATATCTGTTTGACAACAGTATAAGGGATAATTTTTTTGAATACTATGATTATCGTAATTTGGAAAAGCCAAACGACCATGAAATACATAAGTTTTTGCAGCTTTGCTGTATAGATTTTCCTTTGGATACCCCTTGCACCAATATGTCTGGTGGCGAAAAGCAGAGGATTTTTATAGCTATATGTATGTCATTTATGCCAAAGGTTTTGCTTTTGGATGAGCCAACCAGTGCACTTGATGATAATAATGCATTTAATCTAATGACTAACATAAAAGAGTTTTGCAGAGAAAATGATATTTCTCTTATTGTTGTATCTCATAACAAAGCTTTGGCTGAAAAATTCGGGGACGAAATTATAAATCTGATTGGATGTGCAAATGAATGAACGGAATAATTGAATTAAGCATCGGGCGATTTGCACTTATATACCTGCTATTGATTATTGTGCTTTTAATTATGAAGAAGTGCAAAATTAATCAGACAAAGCTGTTGTTTGTTGCAAGCCTTCGTATGTCTGTTCAACTTGTTCTGGCTGGTCTTATTCTAACCTATATTTTTAAAAATCCTCACCCTGTGTTTACCATAATATATCTCGTTTTGATGACGGTATTTGCGATTTACATGGTTCTGTCAGCAAACAAGTCCATAAACAAGAATTTTAAAATTGTCATAGCAGTATCTCTTGCGGCTACCGGGCTTTTGATAGTTTGCTTTTTTATTATGGCGGTCGTAGGAGTAAGCATATTCAACCCACAGTATACTATTCCGATAAGCGGGATGATAATAGGTAATGCAATGACAGGGGTGAAGCTTGGCTTAAAGACATTTAATGAAAGCATTAAAGCACAAAAAAATAAAATCAACACATTGCTCAATATTGGGGTTACACCTCAGCGTATCATAATACCTTTTGTCAATCAGTCGATTGAAACTGCGCTTGTCCCTACATTGAATTCAATGCTGGGAATGGGTATAATATCTTTACCGGGAATGATGACAGGGCAGATTTTATCAGGAACAATCCCAACCACAGCTATACTATATCAGATAGCTATAATAATTGCCATCTGCACGGTAACCTGCCTTGCAGTTTTTTGCTCGCTATATTTCGGCAGCAGAACCTTATATAACAAGAGAGAACAAATAGTTTTTTGACAAGAAATTATGGAAAATCCATTTTGATCTTCATTCTGCCATAAACGACAGCACAAATAAGCGGTGCCTTAGAGCACATACATTAGAACTGTTTATACGCCAGTTAATATGTATGATGATTAAGTCGATTTTCCTTTCCCATATTATTATAGTGAGTAATAATTTGAAAGTTGTTTATTCAATTTGTTGTGGAATTGACCACAAAGCATTCTTGCTTTGCCCTTGTCAAGTTCATTTTAAGTATTTCTGTTTAAGTATTATTTAAGTAAAAACACGCTCAAACCTAATGTTTAAGCGTGTTT